>CAZJVM010000036.1:0-20226 GCA_964549305.1 uncultured bacterium | reverse complement strand
GAACCCTTCTTTACTACGAAAAAAATCGGCGAAGGCACGGGACTCGGACTTTCCACTGTCTATGGAATCGTCAAGCAGAGCAACGGTTATATAACCGTTCACAGCAAACCCGGCAAAGGCACCGCCTTTAAGATATATCTTCCCCGCGCGGACACCAAGGACCTTAGCGCTATAGAAAAAACTTCAGCGGAGGATGTATCAGTTTTCGGACATGAAAGAATCCTCATAGTGGAAGACGAGGAAACTGTACGCGACCTTGCCTGCGAAATAGTATCTTCGAAAGGATATAATGCGATTTCCGCGACGGGACCTGTTGAAGCGCTTCAGATGGCAGGAAACGGAATCGGCACAATAGACCTTCTGCTCACAGACCTGATTATGCCCGAAATGGATGGCATTGAACTTGCAGATAAACTGAAAGGAATAATTCCTTCGATTAAGGTGCTCGTTATGTCGGGATATTCTGACAAGGAAATACAGAGAAACGGAGGCATCAAAAAAAATATTCCCTATATTCAAAAACCATTCTCTCCTTTTAAACTACTGGAAAAGATACGAAGGGTCCTTGACGAATCTCCGGCACATTAAAACTCTCCTTTGTATTCTGCAGTCTTTCAACATTTTTTTGGACAAATGTGATTTTGCGTAATATAAACCCTGCCAACATTAAAAATATATTTATTTAACAATTATGAAAACCGTAATAAAAGAACGTTTTTTTCCTTTCCCCGCGTTGGTACTTGCCACGTTTTTTTTCTTTTCGACAGGATGCTTCAACAATGTTTCATACATAGACAAGGGAAAGTTCATAAAACCCAATATCTGGGAAAAACCGCTAATCGACGCAGATGAATTGTCAGGCGCGCAGAAGAAAATATACGGTGAACTTGGTTCGCCTACATACATTCTCGTTTACAGGGAAGCAGTTTCCGGCAGGGAAAAACCTCGCAAAGTGGAAGAGTGGGTTTATGAGAAGAGAGATAAATTCCTCTGGTTTGTAGAGGGAAAACTCACCGATGAAATTCCGGTGCAGGTACCGGGTTTAAGAAAGAGCATTTTCTCCAGAGATGAACAACAGGGACCCCCTTAGACCTGCTCTCAATACACCTGAATATCCTTTTTAATGAATGAATCTCCGTCGATGGAAAACAACCCTGCGACAGGGTCGGAAAGATTCTTCAGAAGCACAATCATATAATAGCAGTTGAATCGGGCAAGGCGTATATCTTTTTCCGATGGCAGGCATTCGCCTTCGGGATGGGAATGGTAAATGCATAAAAGCTCGATATCCTCCTCGTCGATTCTTTTTAAAAAAGCAAGCTGTTCATAGGGGTCGCATTGAAAAGAATCCGGACGTTTTTCTATATTGGTAAGTTTAAGAATTTCCGTTACTCTGCCCTTTTTCCCCAGAAGGACTCCACATCCTTCATTGGGATATTCGCTTTTAAGGTGGCAGATTAATTCGACATAAATATTGGAGGGTATATAGAGCATCGCTTTACTGAAAGAAATATTATTCTATTACGTCGCCTTCTATGGGAAAAACTTCGACTCCCCATTCCTTGAGCGCTTTTACGGCACGCTCTATCTCGTCGAAATCTCCCGATATCTCGATGTCAACCCATCCCGTATCGTTGTCGAAAAGCGCTTTCCTGAGATTGGGCACAACATCGAAACCCTTTATAAGGCGATAGATTATCGGTTCTTTTACGATTTCACCGGTAAATTTCAATCTCGCTCTGAAAACTGACATAACGTTTCACCTTTCCCGTTAAACTATCATCCGCCGGCAATTGCAGGCACAATGGAAACCTCATCGCCTTCTTTCACTTCGGTTTCAGTGCCCTTCATAAAACGGATGTCTTCCTCATTGACGAAAATATTTACGAATCTTCTTACATTCCCCTCTTCGTCGCAGAGTCTTGCCTTAATCCCGTTAAACTTCGATTCAAGTCCCTCTATCACTTCCGAGATATTTCCGCCTTCAATCTCCACGACTGACTGCTGGTCCGTAAGTTTTCTGAGAGGTGTGGGAATTCTCACTTTTACCGCCATACCGTACTCCTTTCCGCATCTATTTTTTTAACCTGATATCTCTTATTTTAAAATATCTTCAAAATCCCGCAGATGAGGATTAATCTTCACAGGTTTCTCCACTGCATCGATAACCGCTTCCTGCGTTTTCAAACCGTTGCCCGTAACATATGCAATCGTCACATCCTTCTTAGCTATTTTGCCCTGCTCCGCAAGCTTTTTCAATACGGCAATTGTCACACCGCCAGCAGTCTCCGCGAATATTCCCTCCTTTGAAGCGAGAAGTTTCATTCCGTCAACCACTTCATCATCCGTAACCGTTTCAAAGACTCCACCGCTTTCCTTTACCGCCCTGAGGGAATAATATCCATCCGCGGGGTTGCCTATGGCTATTGATTTTGCGATGGTATCCGGCTTCACGGGCTTGATGAATTCCGTATCATTCTTGAATGCCGTTGCAACGGGCGAGCATCCTTCCGCCTGAGCGCCGTTTATCTTTGTCTTCACATCTCCTATGAGCCCGAGTTTGCTGAATTCCCTGAACCCCTTACCTATCTTCGTCAAAAGGGAACCGGAAGCGACAGGCACCACAACCTGGTCGGGCGCTTTCCATCCCAGTTGTTCCGCCGTTTCGAATGCAAGCGTTTTCGAACCCTCGGCATAGTAGGGCCTGATATTGATATTCACGAAAGCCCAGTTATATTCTCCGGCAACTTCCGAGCATAGGCGGTTCACGTCATCGTAATTACCGTTAACGGCAACAACCTTCGGGCGATAAATTACACTTCCAAGCACCTTGCCCGCTTCGAGGTCACCGGGTATGAACACATAGCACTTCAACCCTGCGGCGGCAGCGTTTGCGGCAACAGAATTCGCCAGATTACCGGTAGAGGCGCAGGCAACGGTGTCGTATCCGAATTCTTTCGCCCTTGATAGCGCGACTGCGACAACTCTGTCTTTAAAGGAAAGCGTGGGGTGATTGACAGTATCGTTTTTGATATACAACTCATCCAGTCCGAGCGCTTTACCGAGATTATCAGCTTTGACAAGAGGCGTAAATCCGGAATCCTTGCCAACTATGTCTTCACCGCTTACGGGAAGAAGGTCAATATATCTCCACAGACTTGGCGGGCCGTTTTCTATCTTTTCTTTTGATATTTCACCTGCAATAAAGTCATAATCGTAATTAACTTCAAGAGGCCCGAAACAGAATTCGCAAACGTGTATCGCTTCGGCGGGATATTCGTTTTTACATTCCCTGCAAATCAAACCTTTTATTTTTCCCATTGCTTCTCCTTTAAGCCCCTGCAAAATCTAAAAATATAAATACCTCGCTTTATCATAATTTGGGAGTACGTTATAATGAGTTTGACTCAATATCGCAGACAACATCACAGATATTGGGAGGTATGAAGCAAATAAATATTTTATATATCTCTTTTTGTCAATACAAAATTTCCCTTTGTAATTATTAAGCCGTTGAATTAGAAAAGAAATTATTATCCTTTAAATATTATTTTGACAAAACGCAATTCTAATAATAGATGGAATACAAAAGTTTTGACGGTATAAATCCATAATTAATACATTTTATTCATATTTAATTAACCAAATAAGTTAAAATTGATTGTAAAGAAATAAAATCTTCTTTCCCCTTAACCAAAAACCCTGAAACTAATTAAGGATATCGCAAATGGCATCAGGTAATAAGTTTAAGAAAATTATCATTCCAATAGTTATAATCGTGACAGCGTTTGCCGCGCGTTGGGTTATCGTGCAGTCCCGTCCCGTGCCAAAAAAGATAATTAAGGAAAATATAGGTCCTCTTGCTGATTATATAACTGTAAAAAAAGATAATTATAATCTCATCGTTTCCGGCACAGGCACTGTCGAGGTAAAACAGGAAGCAAGTATAACTCCGCAAGTAAGCGGAAAGATATCGTGGCTTTCACCGCATTTCACATCAGGCGGTCATTTCAGGAAAGGCGCTCTTTTTTTTAAAATCGAATCCATAGACTATGAGCTTGCACTCAGACAGTCTGAGGCAAATTTTGAACGCCTTGAAAACGAATACAAACGGTCAGATTCTCTCTTTGAAAAGGGAATGATAAACGAGCATGATTTCGAAAAAGCTCTTGATGACTACAAGGTTGCAAATGCGAAACTCAAGCAGGCAAAACTCGATCTCGAGAGGACTGAAATACGCGCCCCTTTTAACTGCCTGATAAGGTCCGAGGAGATAGACATAGGGCAGTATGTGCGCTCAGGCAACAGCGTGGGAATGATTGCGGGAACCGACACGGCGGAAATTTTAGTTCCCATACCTCTGGAAGACATATCGTGGATCGAGATACCAGAACAGGGCAAAAAAGGAAAAGCGTCCACAGCAGAAATTGTAGTTGAGTCGGGAAGCAGAAGATTCATATGGCAGGGTATAACGTCAAGAACACTGGGTGAAATAAATACGCGCGACAGAATGGCAAGAGTGGTAGTGGATGTTTCAGACCCCTATCAGTTGAAAAACACCAGGAAGGGCGATAATCGACCCGACCTTGCCATAGGCACCTTTGTAGAGGTCAATCTCAAAGGAAAACTCATTAACGACATATTTATGATTCCAAGAAAAGTTCTGCAGAAAGATTCATCGGTTTGGACCATCGGTGAAAATAATCTGCTGAAAAATCGTAAAATAACAATACTTCGCAGGGAAAAAGAAATGCTTCTTGTGAGCGAAGGGCTTGAAGACGGCGACAGAATTCTCGTTACTTCCATTCCCGGCGCTGCAGAAGGTATGGTGGTAAGGCCTTTTGACAAAGGAGTTTCGCAATGAAGAACGCAATGACATGGATGGCAAAAAACCATGTTGCGGCAAATCTTCTTATGCTCCTGCTTATAGTGGGAGGACTTATAAACTCTTTCTCCATCAAGCAGGAAGTATTCCCTGAAATGACTCTTGATATGATTCAGATATCGATGGTATATCCGGGCGCGGGTCCCGAAGAAATCGAGGAAGGAATCATTCTTAAAATCGAAGAAAATCTAACGGGAATCGTAGGCATCAAAGAAATAAGGTCAACTGCAACAGAGGGACTTGGAGTCGTTAACGCGGAGCTTGAGCAGGGGGAAGACCCCGACCTCATCCTTCAGGACATAAAATCGGAAATAGACAGGATAACGACCTTTCCGGAAAACGCGGAAAAACCAGTCATCTCAAAACTCGAAAGCAGAAATCAGGTTATTTCCCTCGTGCTTTACGGAGACAGCAGTGAGTGGACTCTCAGAGAGCAGGCAGACATTATCGAAAAGGAAATTCTCTCCCTTCCGGAAATAACGCAGGTTGACCTCGTTGGAGTACGTCCTTACGAAATTTCAGTGGAGATCCCCGAAGAAAATCTCCGCAGATACAACCTTACGCTCAATCAGGTCGCGTTGAGACTCAGACGCGCATCTCTCGATATGCCCGCGGGCACCGTAAAAACTTCGGGAGGCAATATTCTTCTTCGCACAAAGGAAAAAAAATACTGGGGCACTGAATATGAAGACGTTTCCGTAATTGTAAATGCCGACGGCACGGAAATAAGGTTAAAGGACATTGCGCAAGTAAATGACTCATTCAGCGAAACGGACACGATCGCCCTTTGCAACGGGAAACCCGCGGTAATGATAAAGGTTTCGCGAGTGGGTGAGCAGAAACCGGAGGTAATATCCTCGGCGGTAAAAAGATATCTTGAAAAAAAGAAGCAGTCCCTTCCCGAGTCGCTTAACCTTATAGTTTGGAATGACAGCTCGGAAAACCTTGAAAGCCGGCTTAATCTTCTGACAAAAAACGCTTCTTACGGGCTATGCCTTGTTTTGATTGTACTTGGTATGTTTCTTGAGATACGCCTTGCCCTGTGGGTTATGCTCGGAATTCCAATATCCTTTCTCGGAGGCATATTTATACTTCCATTCATAGGCGTATCAATTAATATGATATCCCTTTTCGCGTTTATTCTCGTGCTCGGCATTCTCGTCGACGACGCAATTGTTATCGGTGAGAATATTTACGAACACAGGCAGATGGGCAAACCATTTCTCAAAGCGGCAATCGAGGGAGGAATCGAAGTATCGGTACCTGTTGTTTTCTCCGTGCTTACAACGGTTGCGGCATTTTTCCCTCTCCTTTTTGTAGGCGGCGTAATGGGGAAATTCATAAAAGTCATCCCCATGATTGTAATAACGCTTTTGCTTGTTTCCTTAATTGAATCCCTCTTCATTCTTCCGGCACACCTCTCCCGTAAATCAGCAAAGGGGGATAAAGGCATTCTTTACCGTACAACGGAGGGCGTACAGCATTTTTTCAGCAGTAAACTCAAAAGCTTTACGGAAGGTACTTACAAAAAGTTTGTCACTTTCTGCATAGATAACCGCTATTCCACAATCGCGGCAAGCATTGCCTTTCTGATTATTATCGTGAGCGCCGTACAGGGAGGACTGCTTAAATTCGTCTTTATGCCGGAAGTTGACAGCAATGTAATCATTGCGGCAATTGAAATGACTCCGGGCACTCCCGTGGAAGAAACGGCAAGAGTGCAGAAAATCGTATCGGAAAAAGGCCGTGAAATAGTTGCCGAATATGACAATGAAAGAAAAAACGGCAAGTCGATACTTCGTGAAATGTATTCAGTAATTGGCGGAAATATTTCTTCAAGAGGAATAAGCGCCAAGGCATCGGGGTCATATTCCCATATTTCCGATGTGGCGCTTCTGCTTGAAAGCACCGAAGAACGGGGTATTCCCGCGGAAGAAATAGGCCACAGATGGCGCGACAAGATTCCGGAAATTCCCGGATTGGAGTCGCTCACTTTTGATACCAGTCTCGCGCATTTCGGCGGAGCAAATATAGATATTCAGCTATCGCACACAAATCCGGAAATACTCGAAGTGGCATCGGAGAAAGTCAAAAAAGCTCTCGCCGATTATCCCGGAGTGGGAAGCATTGTGGACACATTCGAAAGAGGAAAGCAGGAGTTAAAGCTTCGCCTACGACCTGAAGCGCGTACTCTGGGAATAACGGAAGAAGATATGGGACGTCAAATCAGGTCGGCTTTTTACGGTGCCGAAGCGCTCAGATTTCAGAGAGGAAGAAATGAAATTAAGGTAATGGTAAAATATCCCGCCGAAGAGAGAAAGAAACTTTCCGACCTTGAGTCAATGAGGATACGCACGGCAAACAACGATGAAGTTCCTCTGATGCAGGCGGCTTATATAAAGGAAGGAAAAGGATTTAACGAAATAAACAGGACAGGACGTAAAAGAGTCGTCAATGTTTCGGCTAATGTTTACAGCGAAGTAGCAAACGCTCAGGAGATAATCAGAGAGCTCAACGCGAAACTTCTGCCCGAGCTTGCAAGCAGTTATCCCGGATTGACATATTCAATGGAAGGACAGGAAAAGGAGCGCAGAGAGTCATTCGGGAGTATGTTCCGGGGATTTCCCCTTGCGCTGATTGCCATCTTCGCCCTTCTTGCAATTCCATTCAAAAGCTATATCCAACCCCTGTTGATTATGGCAGTAATCCCATTTGGAATAATAGGCGCATTTATCGGACACATTTTAATGGGTTTTGCCCTGAGCATGCTCAGCGTCTACGGGCTTGTAGCATTGACAGGTGTTGTCGTAAACGATTCACTTCTTCTCATCGATACAATAAACCGTAACAGACGCAGTGGGCAGGAATTAATCGAATCCGTAGTTAAAGGAGGACAAAGGCGTCTTCGCCCCATTCTTCTTACCTCTCTTACCACCTTTTTCGGGCTTACCCCTATGCTTCTTGAAAGAAGCATACAGGCACAATGGCTGACACCTATGGCAATAAGTCTTGCTTTCGGAGTGATATTCGCAACTGGAATAACTCTTATACTCATTCCTACGCTTTATATGGTACTGGAAGATTTTCGCGCAAAAGTATCAGGCAGCAATGTGATTGCGGACGAAAGCGACATCAGTTAACAAAGCTTAATACTGTGTCCCGTAAAATGCCGTCTATTTAACTACAGACCTGTAATATTCCACCGCTCTGCCTATGCCTTCCCTGAGAGTAACCGAAGGTTCCCAACCTATGAGCGACTTTGCCTTCGAGGCATCCAGGCACATTCTTTCAATCTCACCGAGGCGCGCTTGTGCAAAGTGCGCTTTTACATCCACGGCGAGAGCATCTCTTACGGACTCGAATATTTCCACATCCTTAACCTCTGTTCCCCATCCGAGGTTTATAGTTTCACAGTCGCCCTTGTCTATGCAGGTAATATTTGCCTTGACTATGTCTTCTATAAAAACATAGTCGCGCGTCTTGTTTCCGTCTCCGAATATTTTAGGCTGAATTCCCGTAATCATCTGCTGTGAAAAAATAGCTACAACTCCCGCCTCGCCGTGAGGGTCCTGTCTCGGCCCGTAAACATTCGGATAGCGAAGCACGGTATATTTGAAGCCGTAAAGCCGTTCATAAAGGGAAAGATAATTTTCAAACACGAACTTAGTCAGCCCGTAAGGCGAAAGAGGTCTGATGGGGTGCTCTTCCCGCACGGGGAAGTATTCGGGTTCACCGTAAATGGCGCCTCCCGTTGAAGAGAAAATAAGCTTTTTCACTCCTGTCCTCTTGGAGTTTTCGAGGATATTGAGGGCTCCCTTTACGTTTACATCAGCGTCATAGGCAGGGTCTTCCACTGATTTTCGCACATCCATCTGCGCGGCAAGATGAAAAATAATCTGTGGCTTTTCCCTGTCAAAAACATCGGCAACCTTTTCATCCCTTATATCCATCTTGTAGAAATGCGCATCGGCGTTTATATTCCTCTCCTTGCCGCTTGCAAGATTATCGATTATTGAAACGGTAAATCCTTCGCCAATCAACGCATCGACAATATGAGAAGCAATAAATCCCGCGCCTCCCGTAACAATAGCAGTTTTCATATTGCTATTTCTCCTTATTCTTTAAAATTATATCAATGGCTTCATTGAGGTCGCCGGCTATAAAATCCGGTTTCACATTCCACTCGTCGCGCATCAGAAGCGCATCTTTGCCTCTGCCCGTTTTTACAAGAATAGTGCGAATGCCAGCTGATTTTCCGGCTTCAACATCGGTGAAATAATCACCCACGAAAAAACCCTCAGCGGGATTCAGATTCATTTCCCTGCAGGCCTTCTCAAGAAGTCCCGGCATCGGTTTTCTGCAACTGCAACCTTCATCAGGTCTGTGAATGCAGTAATAGGTTTTCTCCACAGCGCACCCATTTCTCCTGAGCTCTTCGTGCATTTTGCCGTCGACAGCGTAAAGCTCTTCTTCCGTCATTATTTTTTTTCCCACACCTGATTGATTTGATATTACGGCACAGCGTATATTTTCCGCGGCAAGTTTCCTCAGGGCGGTGAAAATACCGGGGAGAAACTCAAAATCGTCCCATCTGTTTATGTACGACCCGTCATAGTTTTTATTTATGACGCCGTCTCTGTCGATAAAAACGAACATTATATTTTCACAAGGTCTCTTATGCGTGAGAAAATCACGTGGCATATAATGAGATGAAGATCTTCAATTTTCTGCATATTGTCGCTCGGCACAATGATGCATTTATCGCAAAGTCCTGCCATTTTACCGCCTTCAAAACCTGTCAATCCAACAGTCACGGCGCCCTTCTCTTTTGCTACCTTGAGCGCGTTAAGGACATTTTCCGAATTTCCGCTTCCGCTCAATCCGAAAGCTATATCGCCTTCCTTTACGAAATTAATCAGCTGTTCGGCAAAGATATGTTTGTAATCATAGTCATTTGCATATGCGGTAATAACGGGGATGCTGTCGGACAGGGACATGACCTTTAATCTTTTTTTCCCTTCCACAACTGTTCCCTTGCCCATATCGCACGCCATATGCGACGCGCTCGACGCGCTTCCGCCGTTTCCGAAAAGGAACAACTGTCTGTCGTTTTTGTACGCGTCCATTAAAATCCCGACAATATCCTCTATGTCTTCCACGTGTACATTGCTCACGATATCCGACACGTCATCGAGATACTCTTTTGAATCCATTTTTTTTATGCCTCCGGTTGGTTTTTTAAAGGGAACTACAAACTATCGCTGGATATTGAAAATAATTCTTGTGCCGTCCCTTTCAAAATTGAATTTTAACTCCTGAAGTGATGAAAAAGATTCTCTCAGGGCAAGCTGTTTCTCATATGGGCAGTAAAGAAGAAGAAATCCCCCTCCTCCGGCGCCTGCAACTTTTCCGCCAATGGCCCCCAGTTTCAACGCTTCATTATAAATCTCATCAAGATAGCTGTTGGTTATCCTGCTTGCAAGTTTTTTCTTGTACATCCACCCTTCGTGAAGAAGCCTTCCGAAATCGTCGAGATTTCCTTCAACAAGACATTTTTTCATATCATCTACCATTGACTTCATAGAGCTCAATGTATCGCAAAAAGTCGATATATTGTCTTTCTGTTCGGAAAGAATATTGCTCGATTTTCTCTTTTTCCCCGTATAGAAAAGCATCAGATTGCGGCTCAGACGTTCTCTTATTTTCTCATTGATTTTCACTGAGTTTATATTCACATCGCCGTTTTCTTCAAATATTATATCTCTGAGATTTCCATAGGAAGAAATATACTGGTCCTGCTTTCCTATTGGTTTTCCCAATGTCATTATCTCAACCTCGCATGCTTCGCTGGCAAGTTCTTCAGCGGTTTTCAAAATGCCGCGATAGGTATACATTGCATTTAATAGTCCCACGGTTACGGCACTTGATGAACCGAGTCCCGAACCCGTGGAAGGTATATCCGCCATTGTGGAAATTTCAACACTGTCCTTAATGCCGGTTCTTTTAAGCCCTTCCCTCACAAGGTCGTGTTTGATTTCATCAACGCTTTCCACCATTTCCGTAGTGGAATACCCGATTCTTATCATCCGGTCAAAGCGCCTTTTGATAATAACATAGACATACTTGTCTATTGCCGTACTCAATACCCGACCTCCACCGAAATTCATATAGTAGTCGCGAAAATCGGTGCCTCCTCCCGCGAAACTTATTCTTAAAGGAGTCTGTGATATTATCATCTTAACCTCTACCTCAAATAGGGAGTTTCGTTAAGTATCCTTTTCCAGTGTGAACGGGCTTTTTTATAATTTTCGATGGTGCCTATATCAATATAATATTCTTCTATTTTATAACCGTAAATTCTTCCCGTCAACTTTGGCAAAATATCAAATCCGAAATCAAGGGGCTTACGAAATGTAAATTCATCAAAAATTAGACTATTTACTACATAAATGCCCGCATTTGCAAGATTGCCGGGAGGGTTTTTCACCTTCTCGTGAAAGGAAGTTACTGCAGATGACGAATCGGTTTTCACTATTCCGCACTCGCCCGGATTTTCAGCTTCAAAAAGACCGATAGTCATCAATCCTTTTTTCTCATAATGAAAATCGATGAGCCTTCCTATATCCATATTTGTAAGATTGTCCGCATAGGCAACGATAAAGTTTTTATCTTCTCCAATCCATTCCCTGTTGCGGAAAACAGTGCCTGCACTTCCCAAAAGTTCTTCTTCGAAAAAAAGAGTTGCTTTGACGGAAGTTTCAAGATTTTCAACGCAGTTTCGCACTTCATCGCTAAGATAATGGAGATTGATAAATACTTCGCTGATACCGTGTTTTTCAAAGAGTTTAAACCAATAGTAAATGAGTGGTTTGCCGGATATGGGGACAAGACACTTCGGCACTTCATCGGTAATAGGCTTTAACCTTGTGCCAAGTCCTGCGGCAAGAAGAAATGCCTTCAACCCGCTTTCCCCTGAAAAGGGAAAACAAGCAGAGTGGCAAGAAGAATTTTTAAATCCAGTATAATGTTCTGATTCTCGATATATTCAATATCATACATAACTCTTTCATCCACGGAATCGATGTTTCCTCTCACGCCGTTAACCTGAGCAAGTCCCGTAATGCCGGGAGTAATTTCAAGGCGCCTTCTTTGCCAGCTTGTATACTGGTCAACATATAACGCAGTTTCCGGCCTGGGGCCTATTAGCATCATATCGCCCTTCAAAACGTTTAACAACTGGGGAAGCTCATCTATACTGAATTTTCGCAGATACTTGCCGCTTCTCGTCATACGGGGATCGTCTTCGTCCGCCCTTGTAGGAGGAAGACTTGCGGCATACGTCTGCATTGATCTGAATTTATACATTGTGAAAGGATTACCGTTTTTTCCTATTCTCTCCTGTCTGAAAATTGCCGGTCCCGGAGAATCCATTTTTATAATGATGATGACCGCGATGATAAAAGGAGAAAGCAGAATGATTCCAACAGAGGAAAGAATTACATCGAGCAACCTTTTAAAAATCGTATATCCCAACGTTGTCGCTTTTTGTTTCAGACGCATAACCGGAATGTTTCCAAGATCGGAAAAATCCACTTTCTTTGTCATTATTTCAAAAAGGTCAGGGACAAGAGTGAGGCGTATGTTTCTGTCTTCGCAGAAATACAAAAGTTTCATCATATCTTCCTTGTAGCTTCTTGACCTGATGTAGATTATCTCGCTAACGGGATTACGCTCTATGAAATTAAATGTGGCATCAAGAAGTTTTTTTGCCGTATTTGTATTATTGCTTTTCTTGACGGATTCCCTGTTGCTCTCCGATCTGTCTATAAACTCTTCCTTGAGAGTGCCTATTATCCTATACCCTATTTCGGGATGATTTCTGATTTTATTTTCAAGCATCTGCCCTGAGCGCCCTCCTCCAACAATAAGAACGTTTATCACGCCAAATCCGTTTCTTCTGAGACGATTATGCGCCATATGCAGGAATGCCCTCGATGTGGAAACAAATACGATTCCGATTCCTCCGGAGTAGATAAATGTAAGCCGGGCGTATTCCGTTTCTTTTACGAGCGACATATAGGAAAACATTGAAAGAGTGGCAACAATACCGACACCCAATACTGTAAAGAATTCGTCAAATCTGAATAACTGGGCCTTATGCCGGTAGAGGTCAGCCCTGATCATAAAAAAAATCCAGGCGCCGATGCCTATGGAAAATTCATCATAATAGGAGCTTATTGCCTGATAGTAAATAGGGTCCTGAATTATATACCTGATAATATAGGCAACAATAAATGATGTAACTATGGAAAAGCAGTCAGCAACAAATTTATCAAAAACAAAACAATTTCTGATTGTACTGTTTTTCATTCCTGTATCGCGAATTAATTTTTTGAAAAGCTCACGGACACAGGGATTTTCCAATTAAAAGCGGTTAACTTGCCAATCCCATATTTCCGGACAGAGGATATCATTTATAATAAAATATGACCTTGTTTCTATGATGCTTTCACGAATAATTTTACCGCGCAACCTTAAAAATGGCATTGAATTCCAAGCATTCAAAAACCATTTCACCTTTTAAAAGGAATTTGCTCTATTCGGTTATTTCCCGCTTTTTGACTTTTCAATAAATGAAATAAGCTTTTCTATTTCAGCTATATCTCTGTACTGCGGATTAATCTTTTTCACCTCTTTAAGGTGAATCAGAGCATTGTCAAAATCCTTCTTTTCCCTGAAGTAAATCCAACCAAGGAGTCTGTGCGCTTCAAGGTTGTCGTTATTCACATTTATAGTCTTATTGAGCTTTAACAAGGCATTGTCAAAATCATTTTCCTGATAGTAAACGGAACCTGCCTTAAACAATGCCGTTTCATTTTCGGGTTCGATTTCCGCTGCTTTGTTAAAATTCTCAAGAGCTTTTTCGGTATTCCCCTGGCTAAAATAAATCTGTCCTATATTAAGCAGTGTGTAAACATCATTTGGACTAAACTCAAGCACCTTTTGAAGATTTGCAACGGCATCATCGAGGCGATTCAAAAACATACAACAATATCCGTTATACTGCTGAAATTTCACCCTTTCCTTCTTAACCGTAAGTATATAGTCCTTCCATTCCGCGATTTCTTTTTCGTCTTTTTTCTTCGCAAGTTCCGCCTCGGACTCCGTTATTTTGTTAGTGAGAATCGTAATGTATTGTTCGAATGAATTGTTTGCCAATTCATACTGCTTTTCCTGGTAGGCGGTAGTGCCAAGAGAGTAGACAGCGTCAACATTACCGGGATTTATTTCAAGTTCCTTCTGAAATTCCTGAATTGCCTCCGCGTACTGTTTGTTGACAAGATATATTTTCCCCAGATAAGTATGGACTTCCTTATAATCGGGTTGAACTTCAAGTACTTTTCTGAATCCGGCATCGGCTTCAGGATATTTCTCAAGCTTGAAATAGGAAAGAGCAACTCCGAAGAGACCGTCAGCATCGCCCGGTTTCACTTCCAGTCCTTTCTGATAAGACTTAATTGCCTGCTCATATCGTTTTGCGTCAAAATCAATCTTTGCTTTCATATAAAAACCGCTCGGATCAGGCACTTCAGGCACAGTTTCACAAGCAGTAAACGCAGCAATTACAAGAGCAAACATCATAATTACCGAAAAAAATCTTCTCATCACAAAATCCTCCGTAAATCTGTTTTTAAAGTTTTGAAGTTGCATAATGACAAAAAATTACTGCCATTTCATCTTTCCGGGTATGCCGCTGTATCCGGCATACATCCCCGTAACTTCGCCTCTGAACATTTCCCTGCAGTTAACGCAAAGTATAAAATTCATCTCTTCATAGACCCCATCTTCAAGCTCTTCCTGTCTGCTGGATTCTATCTGCCTTATAAGGTCATTGATTGTGTCATCGCTGTCTTCCTCTTCGCCGATAAATCCGTCGAAATCCGACTCAATTCTTACATTTACCCTGTAACGGGTATCGCCGGGCCCAATATCCATTCCACATTTAAAGCATTTTAAGTTGTCGCAATCGTGCATTATTTACCCTTGTCCTGATAGTTAACCCTAAGTCATCCAAACAATAAATTTTAAATATATATTATTTTTTTTTTGCCTACAAGCATTTATTTGACTTTTTCCCGGACTTTTCCCGTCATGGGAACAAAGCGCCCCGTATTCCTCTTCATTCAGATTTTTTTTGAAGAACAATCCCATTTTTTCTCAGTCTATAAGTTTTTCTAAATGTATTGCAGAGCTATCACGCAATCCGTCATAGTCATATCCGCCTTCAAGGACGGACACGATTCTTCCTTCGCAGAAATCGTCGGCAATTCTTTTCACGATTTCCGTAAGTTTCCCAAACCCTCCTGCGCTTAACTTCATTCCCGAAAGAGGGTCATTCATATGCGGGTCAAACCCGCAGGAAATGAACACGAAATCCGGCTTAAAGGAATGGGAAGCGGGAACAAGAACTCTTTTGAATATTTCCGTATATTCGGCGTCTCCGTAACCGGAAGGCACAGGGTAATTAATGTTATATCCTTCACCCCTACCCTTCCCTGTTTCATTCTCCATTCCCGTACCGGGATAATGTGGTGACTGGTGAATACTGAAATACAGGACAGAAGAATCGTCGTAAAAAACATGCTGAGTTCCGTTTCCGTGATGTACATCCCAATCCACTATGAGAATGTTTTTAAATCCCTGCTTCTTTTGGATGTGGCGCGCCGCAACGGCAACATTGTTGAAAAGGCAAAACCCCAAAGCCATCGATGCCTCGGAGTGATGCCCAGGAGGTCTGACGGCGCAAAAAGCATTCTTTACGGTTTTGTCAGCGACTGCGTCAGAAGCGGCAATGACACCGCCCGTCGCGTAGAGGGCGACTTCATATGACTTCACCGATACGGCGGTATCAACTGAATCTATGAAGGAAGCTCCGCTTCTGCAGGATTCGTCTATTCTTGAAATGTAACCGGCGTCATGTATTTCGGCAATGCTTTCTTTTTCTGCTTTGCCGAAATCTATTTGAAAAAGCTCTTTATATATTCCTCCGCACTGAAGCCCGTCAAGAATCGCATCAAGTCGCCTCGGGCTTTCCGGATGGACAGTCCCCGTTTTATGCTCTTTGAAGATGTCGCCTATGACAATACCTGTCTGCATTTTTTATTTCCCGAACAACTTTTTAAAATTCAGTCAAGCACTGCAACATCTGAAGGATAAAAGATTAGTATTTCAGGCCCGTTATATTCCTTAACTACCCCTCTTACCATCACCATGTGTCCCGGATATTCACTTACCGGATTAATGCCGAATTTTGTGAAGTTATCAAGATACTTTAAAAAAACGACAAATGAAAAGTCATTCCTGTAATCCTTGCCAAAATTGAAAAAGATGGCTTTTTTACCTTTATGGAATTCCAAAACTTTTCCTGTGACGGATATTCTTTCACCTGTATATTTTTTTGCCTCATCGCAAGTTATTATCTTTTCACCTTTCCACAATCCCACTTTTTGTAATATTGCGGATTTTTGAAGCGCTGAATATTCCCGATGCTTATCCTTCGCGCAGGGAGGTATTGACAAAACGCGCGCGAATCCTCCTTTTACAAGTTCACGGCAAACATTTACCCCGTCAGCAAAAACCGTCGCGAGAAGGCGTCCGTATTTATCCCTTTTTTGTTCAGGACAGATTTCAAGTCTGATTTTCTTTCCCGCAAGCATCTTTATATTGAAATTTCGGGCTTGCTTGTAAAAGAATTCATTTCTTTCAGGGGTATTGATTCCGAGATATCGCACCTTATCTCCGTTTTTAAGGACAACGGTATCGCCGTCAATTACATAGGTTACCGAAAAAATGCCCTTATCGTCGGGAAGTGCGGCGGAAAATGAATAAGAAGAGAAACAAAAAAGTGATAAAAATAAAGTAAGGAATGTTAAAGCTATGCTGCGTTTCTTTAAAACCATATTTTCTCGCTCCGCAGGCAAATATCTTTTTAAAAATATAAGGACACAGCTTTTTTTTATAATCATATGACAACTTATTTAATTATTACAAGGTTAATTCATCGAAGAATTGTCATTAAATCTATAACCGCGGTTGAGGAGGAATTGAATTGAAAAGTTCTTTACTCCTATGCCGGCGGTTTTTAATAGCTCTTTTTTTAAACCTCTTATCATGAACGGAGTTAAAAATAAGTTTTGCGTTGCTGCCACTTACATTTTCAATCCAAAATGATTCACCTGCTCTGATTTTACAGTGGGAGACATATTTCTTTTTCGCGCCGTCCCATATCCAAACACCGCGTGATGTGACAATATTATTTCGTGAAAGGAGAGTCACCGCTTCGCCATTTTTCGCCTTTGCCTTTATCTGAGAAATTCTGATTTTAGCGGGAAAGGGATTTGCAACCATATTCCACCCTTCACCAATGACAGAAACCACACAGGATATATTTCGCGGGGGATTAGACGGTATTTTCCCTCTCACATTTCCTGAATAAAGCAACCAGTATCCCTTATCTCTTTTCAGCGAATTGACATATTTGATTTTTTTATACCTGCCGTCCTTGCCCGCGGAATAGAGTTGCCACCTTCCGCTGATATACTTATCCAGTCGAATATTTTTCCCCGGTTTATCCGCTTCAAAAGGGAAGGAAACCATTTTCGCGCGCCAACCGTTACCGGGTATTCCCAGATAGAATGAATATCCCCGTCTCTTTTCAAGTATTCCTTCATAATCATTGAAAAGCACAACCCTCTTTCCATTATTGAATCCATAAAGTCGCGCTGTTGAAAGAGGATAATCGTTTTCATAAATGCGATACCAGTTGTCCGCGTTGCCCGGTTTTTGATAAAGACTGCCCCCCTCATCTAAAATATAGAAATCGACTCCCTTATTTTTGTATATGAGAAGTTGCGAGGGGATTATATCACGCGGGTAATCGGCGATCTTTTTCCATTGGGCATTTTCTCCGCTTTTTTCGTAAATTACGTCTTCATCCCGTGAAACAGCATAAATTGTGCCGTCCTTGCTGACAACCGCTGAAAGAAGTTTGAAATGGGAGGGAGTAAAGACAACTTTTTCGCGTATTGCACCTGCTCCGGCAACATATATTGTATTTTTACATATAAACATAAGCTTTCTCTTGCGCGGAAAAATTACTTTTGCATCTATAATGCTCTTTGATTCATCAGTTGAAAAAACTTCCGTCCATTCTTTGCCTTGCGATGAGTAAATGATTTTTTTGTCCGTCAGCGCGTAAACACCATTTTTCGTACCATATAAGGAAAGAATTTTTACTCCTGCATTTCCGCTTTTACCCCATTCATTTTTTCCATCTTCGCGTATAAAAATGTAATTTTCCGCATCTATGGCAATCTCATATTTCTTTTTGCCCTTTAAAAAGGATACTGCACAAAAAAAACGGATTCCTCGCTGAGATATTTCCTTCCAGGTGTTTCCGCAATCCGGACTTTTAAAAACTCTTCCCGAATATGTTACGGCAAAGACTTCCTCATTTTCCACTGCGCCTCTTGAAAAACTTTCAATGTAACCTCCTATGATATTTCGCTTTCGCCAGACGGAATCCTTTAAATCCCATATGAATATACCGTCACCGCTTGTAGCAGAAATAATTTCTCCTCCGCCCAAACTATCGGAAAAGGCACTAAAAAAATACTTCTCCGCAGATACAACCCACCAGTTTTTCCCCTTATCCCTGCTCATATACACACCGCATCCTTTATAGGATATGAGCATAAACCCCTTATGCCGTTTTGAAATAAAAAATGAAGACGGAAGACAGGGGGAGTTGTTCAAATCTTTTATAATACCTCTGTTGTGCCATTCCTTTTCGTTATCCTTCTTTTCGAGTATGGTGTTTCCGGCAACTGCATAAATTTTCCCCGGTGTCCACGGATCAGGGGCAATCGTGTTTATCTTTTGCTCCGATTTAATATCTTCCCTTCTCCATTTCCCCTTCTTCAGTGACAAAACCGCCGTATTCCCCCTTTCGAAAACAATATACAGGCGTGAAACAATATAGAAATCCGCGTGAATGCTTCTGATGCGTTCTCTCGTTCGTTCTTTCACGGAAAATATCGTCTCTTCGCTATCACCTTTAACAAGAGTTATATGCTTTCTGTCTGCGACAAAAACCTTTCCCGAAAGAGGCGATATATCCATAGACACGATTTTACCGTTTTTATATTCAAGCGCCTCATTCCAGTTTTTGCCGTAGTCATCGCTTCTGTAAAGGGCATCCTGCACCGCGTAATAGACGACTCCTTCCTCTTTCACGGAAACCTTCACTGTCACCGAATAATTGAATAACCCCGCTGAATCCAGTATTTTTTTCCAGTCCCTGCCTTTGTTTAAACTCAGGAAGAGTCCCTCAGTTTCCTCTGCGGCATAAATTCTTCCCTTCCTGAAATCGCAGTCCACGGATATGACATTGCCCTGTCCCGGAGGACTGGTGTTTCTCCATAAATTAAAACCGCTTTGCGCGCAAAGCTTAAAAGGGAATATGAGAAGGATAATCAACGTGAAAGAAAAAATCGGTTTTATGGGAGGAACAATCATAATTACTGTGCAAAATTTATGCTTTTTAAGATTTTTTGTGACCTCGGTTTTTTGTAATTCTTCTTTGCTGTTGAAGAAAAAATCACCTGATAGAGTTTCCCGCTCTCATCTACGAGATAAATATAATATTGGTAAAAGGACCTGCCGTTATCGAAAAAACTTTTAACATAAAAAGAATATCCCTCAGTGCCCGAGCAGGTAATAAACTTTTTTACCGGGGAAAGAGGAATCTTCCCGGATTTAACTTCAGATTTTCTGAAATATCGCGTCATATATCGAAGTGTGAGTACAAGGGGGATTGTATTGATTCCCGCGAAGTAAACCATTGATGTCCTGTTTTTTTTCAAAATCAGAACAATTTCCTTCTTCCTGTTATGTCTCACCTTTTTCCACTTTGCGGGATAACTGATTTTTCCTGAACCTATTGCGGCGGTTTTGAATCTCGCATAGACGCATTTTTCATTATTCAATGCGTCAACTCGTGAAAAAGAAATCACAATAAACAAAAAAACAAAGAGAAATATAACGATTTTAACCTTCATTTTTCACATAATCCCTTCAGGGAATTTGATAAAATCATTTTCAAATCTACGGGTGCGGAGGAGGGAGAGGCGCCGGTTTGCTTTTTTTCTTTATTCTCTTTAAATTATTCGTTTCAATCAATCCGGGAAGAAGCATATCTTCCGAAGGACCGTAAAGCATTATATCCGATTCGATTCCATTAATACCCCTGATGCCGTAAACAGACTTCCTTCCGCCTGACC
>CAZJVM010000035.1:22580-27594 GCA_964549305.1 uncultured bacterium | reverse complement strand
CATAACCGTCCTCCCGTAAATTTTATTTTTTCCGCAATAAAAATGTAAAACTACAATACGGTTTCAGACAATCACAGGGTCATCCGCAGAGCTAAAAGAACGGGAACATTATAAATAAATTAAATTCATCATTCCTCAATCATCAAAGATTATTTCAGTTGCATCATCAATATGATGAATGGGAAAAACTCTTTATGTCAAGGATAAATATCTTTAAATGATGCATAGGGCAATAAATCGGAAAAGGACTTTATTTATTCTTTTTGCTTCCCGGTTTCATCAAACTTTTGACTGCCGATATATCCATCTTGCTCTTCACCATATCTTTCACTTTTGATATTTCGTCAAAAGCGAATACTCCCGAGAAAAGCACTGACGCCGTAAAGGCGCATAGGAGTATAGCTCCCGCAAAAATAGCGCCTGAAACCGATTCGGGAAGAAAGAGTTTCCCGCAGAGGACAAAGAGTGAAAAAAGAAAGGCAATTTTCAGGAGATTGGTTTTTTCATACTTTATGGGATAAAGCTTCTGATTTATGAAATAAGCGAGCAGCAGCATAAACAGATAGGATATTGCCGTCGCGTATGCCGCGCCCTTCATATTCCACCTTGGTATGAGAAGAAAGTTGAATACAATATTCACCACAGCGGCAAGACCCACGATTACCGGATAGTATATTGTCTTCTTTTTTATATCCACTCCTATGTTAACTATGAAATACATACCCGAAAATATGAAAGCGCATACAAGCGGAAGGACAGCGCCGTAACTTCCCCAGAATTCTTTGTTTGCCATTATATGCAGGGCGGGCCTTGAGAAGATGAATATGAACAATCCCGCGAATGTAATGACAAAGAAAAAAATCGTTGCAATGCGGGAAAATATTTTTTCCGCGTTCTCCTCCTTGGAAAGGGGGAAATAGACAACGGGCCATTGCTTTACAAAGGGTTGAATAATTCCCACATCGAGGATAATGGAAAACTTGTAGGCAAGCGAATAAAGTCCGAGCTCAGTTGTCGACGAGTAGTGCTGAAGGAAATATCTGTCTGAGACGGAAAGAATCCACATAGCAAGTCCGCTTGGCACGAATGGAATTCCAAACTTTAGCATCTCAATGAGAATCTTGCGTGAAAAGACGGGGTTGAGATATTTCCTTATTACAAGAAAAGATACAATGGCCGATGTTGCTGAATCAATGATACCGGCATATATAACCCCTTCAATTCCGAGGCCTGCGAAGGCTACAAAATAAATCTTCAGCACTACATTAAGCGTAAACGAAGCTATGGTTATAGCGGCAAATTCCGTTGACTTTGAAAGAGCGCGCAGGAGCTGCATAGGGATATAGGCGGAAACATTAAAAAACCCGGTAACAAAGATTAAGGTTATGAGAAAAGTATAATCATCGCCCGTCTTGAAAAGGAGAGAATTAAAGTCATTTGAAAAGATTGACGCGATGAAGAAAATTATCGCGCCTACTGCGATGAGATAATAATAAACAGTACAGAGAGCTTCCTTTTTTTTCACTTCATCTTCGGCATAATCATAACAGTATGACCTGAAAAAAGCTGTTACCAATCCCTGAGTAACAAATATCACCGCAATGTTGAGAGTGACCGAAAAAAGTTCGAGCACACCATAGTCGTAAGGTGAAAGGTATCTCGTATAAAGGGGAATGAGCAGGAAGCCCACTCCTTTTTTAAGAATTACGGAAAAGGCGTATATGGAGGAATGTTTTCCTATGTTTGATAGTTGTTTTCTCACTATTTATTTTTCCTATCCTTAATAATGCCCGAAACACTCCTCTAAAATCAACTACGGAAAGCGCCTCAGCAAGAATTTCAGATTCCCCTATCTTTTAATACGTCGAATTTTATCTTTGCAGGAAATTTGCTAAAACCGGGGAACTTCAGATATTGTCTTTTTTTATATGAGGAAGAGGAATGCTTTTTTCATCCATATGATTGAGCATTTGGCTTATAGTGGAAAATGAAACAGCAGAGAGAAGCTTTTTTAATTTTTTTTCCATTCTTTCAAGCCCTGTTCTGTGCCTTATATTCGTAATCCTGCTTCCTGAATCTATGAAGGGTTGTCCCGGGTCAAGCTCCCAGGGATGAAAGTATATTACCGCAGGTATTTTCGCGGCATTTTTTTTCTTTATCGTCCTTATTATGGCACTTACGGGAAAAAACCTCAGATATCCTCCGCCTCCCATAGGAAAATTTTTACCCCTTATTTTTGAGCTCAGGGGAGGACATTCCCTGATTATTTTACCTTCAGACAACTCAACTTCAAAAGGGTCTGCAGGCGCAGTGGGGATTCCGTACCGGTCATGATGGATAGGATAAATACTAGAATCATATAACAATCCCTCTTCCGCCAGAATATCCAGCGCCCAAATCGATTTTTTCGTTACGGAAAAACTCGCGCCTCTGAATCCCCTTACATTTTCTCCGGTAATATCTTCGAGAATGGAGCTGGTCTTTTTTATATCTTCTCTGAAAGGTTCGGGAGACAGATTATAAATCAGGGAGTGCTTATAACCGTGACTTGCAATCTCATGCCCAGAAGAATGAATTTTTTTAACTATTCCGGGATATGTTTCAGCTATCCATCCGAGAATAAAAAATGTGGCTTTGACGCTGAAAGCATCGAGGATTTCAAGAACTTTTTCCGTGGAAGATTCCACTCGCGAGGGATAATCAATCCATTTTTCGAAGGGAACCTTCTGCTCAAAGGCGCTAACCTGATAATAGTCTTCCACATCTACCGACAATCCGTTAACTGCGGAGAAATCCACTTATCTTATTCTCTTTCCTTGCCTGTCAAAACGACCTGAATGGTTTTAAGGATAATGTAGATATCCAGCACAAAGGATATATTCTGTATGTAATATATGTCATATTGCAGCTTTTCAAGAGCATCTTCAATGGTGTCTCCGTAACGGTATCTGACCTGAGCCCATCCCGTAATTCCCGGTTTAACGGCAAATCTCAACGAATAGTAGGGTATTTCATTTTTAAGTTTTTCCACAAAAAACGGGCGTTCGGGTCGCGGACCTATGAAAGTCATATCTCCTTTCAATACATTTATTAACTGCGGTATTTCATCGATTCTCGTAGGCCTCATGATTCTGCCTACCCGTGAAATTCTGGAGTCATTCTTGCTTGCCCAGACAGGGCCGGAACTTTTTTCGGCATCCTTTGCCATTGATCGGAATTTATAAAGTTTAAAAGGAGTCTCGTTATGGCCTAATCTTTCCTGCACATAAAAAACGGGACCCGGCGAATCGAGTTTTATTGCAATTATGGTAATGAGAATCAAAGGCGCGGCTATAATAAGGCCAGTTACCGAGATAAGCACATCGATAATACGTTTTAATTTAAAGAGAACCGGCTTTCTTATGCTTTCGAATCCGGAAGAAAAAACTATCCACTGTTCTTCAAAATGGCTCAATGGAATTTTCCCCGTCAAACGCCTGTAAAAATTAGGAAGCTCAACAATATCTATCCCAATAAGCCTGCATTCGAGCAATTGAGAAATGAGGTCCTTGTGCATTTCCTTGTAGATTGATACAATAATTTTATCGACTGAATTTTCTATGGCAAGTTCCTTCATCCTGTGCTTTGACCTTATCACTTTGATTCCGTCAATTTCATCGGGGCCTTCGTCGCTGTCAGTGACTATTCCCTTAATAATGTATGAAGGATTCCCTACAAGTTGTGTTTCCTTGATTATCTCCTCAACAGACCAGTCATATCCCACTATATAAATATTTTCAGGAGTCATAGGTTTCCTGATAATCATATAAAACACTCTTCTCCAGACAGGGTAGAAGAGTTGAAAAGATACAAACCAAAAAAGGAGAAGTTTTTTATCAATATCCAGGTTGAATGAGTAGGAAATCATAACTATGGTGCAGACACCGAAAATGTTTGACATAAATATGCGGGCAAAGACACGAAGTCTCGTTGTACTGAAATCTACATTATAAAACTCCATAAAGAATAGACAAACGGAATAGACTGAACAAAATATGGGAACAAGATACCAGCGTGATGAAAATTTTACTAAATTTCCGTACCGCAGATAGAATACGAAGGCAACGAGAAGAGCTAGATTAACATTCTCGAATATAAAAAGAAGCGACCCAAGCAATCTGGTCTTTCTGATTGGGATATTTGATATATTATACATTCTCGCATTTCAATTACGATAGGAATGCCGCAAGAATAATTCCCAGAATCAGCCAGATGGGAATCGAAATAATAAGGGTATAAATCATTCCTTTAAAAAAATTTAACTGCCCCTCTATTTTTCTTTTTTCGAGAGATCTTGTTATTACAAACTCAAGAGCTTCAAAATTGAGAGGTTTTTCAAGATAGTCGTAGGCACCCAGTTTGAGAAGTTCCACTGCCGACTCAACGGAACTGTATCCCGTCAAAACAATAATCATCAGGTTTTTGTCATATTTACTCGCTCTCTTTAAAAATTCCTTACCGTCAAGCTTGGGCATCCTTATATCCGTTATGACAAGATCGTATTCGCCTTCCCTTATCTTATTGAACCCCTCAAATCCGTCGGAGGCAACATCGCAGATATGACCCATCGATTCAATGGCTTTAGAAACTGCTTCTCTCATTGTTTCATCGTCGTCTACAAAGAGAATGTTTCCCATTCGGTTTTTCCTTTAATCTTTCCAAAGTTAAAATGTAAACATAATCAGTATAAAGATTTAAATATAAAAATATAGCGTATTTTGTATATTTAAAAACATCAGGCAAAAAAGTTCAATAAATTCCTTCAATTATTATCAAGTGTTCTCAAAGGGACTAAATCATCAATCTCCATAACCGTAAACATCGGGATAATAATACGGGTAATATGACGATAACCCTATCATATTATTGAGTACGACGCCCAATATATAAGATTTTCCAAGAAGAGAAAGACTGTGCGCTATCAATTCTTTGCTCGTATGGTTGGCTTTTGCCACAAAAATAGTCGCATCAGCCA
>CAZJVM010000035.1:0-22480 GCA_964549305.1 uncultured bacterium | reverse complement strand
CCGAAAATTTTATGCATTGAAGGCGAACGCATATCACCGTCAATTATTATTACGGAAACCTCGGGGTTAGTGGCAAAAGAAATGGCAAGATTTGCGGCAATTGTGGTCTTTCCCTCTCCTCTTACGGAGCTTGTAACAGCAAGTATTTTGTCCTTTTTGTCACGACTCTCCGAAAGTATCTGATTCCTTAGATTCCTGTACTGCTCCACGATAACCGAGCGCGGGTCAATATTGCATATCAGGTTCCGGTCAATATTTTCCTCTTCGTTGTCAAAAAGAGAAAAGCCCGAAAGAAAATTGTTTGTTTGAGATGCGAATTTAGCCTTTTTAAATATTTCCCTGAATAAATCCGACAACTTCTCTTTGAAAATAATCTCCTTTATACTCGATTTTTTGTTCTGCTCCTCTGGCGACATATTCAAAACCTTTTTTAAGGGTTATACCTTACAAACTCTCTTAAAATTAAGAAAACCAGCATTGCAACATAAAACATTACCAAGAGCGCGCCTGCAATATCTATTTTTCTCGTTTTTTTCACATCTTCTTCAATAACAATGGCGGGAATCGTACCAAGAATCGGATATTTGAAAAAATCCCTTGCGTCATATAAGTCCTTAATGGAATGATCCATATATTCCAGTGAAAAAACAATACCAAGTCCCGCGGCAAACCCAAAGAGAAGTCCCAGAAGAATAATCCTTGCCCTGTTGGGTTTGATAGGATTAACCGCTTCTCTGGGAGGATCGACTACACGATACTTTTCGCCTTCTTCGTCCGCCTGAAGTTCCTTTGATATGCGCGCTTCTTCAAGACGCCTTAGAAGCATCTGATAGATTTCTTCGTTTACCTTATAGTCCCTGAGTATTTTCGTGTATTCCTGTTCCTGCGCCGGCATCTGTTTCGCCTTTTCATAATAATCAGCAACCTTATCCTGATAACTTTTTAACTTTGATTTCAATGACGCGATTTCAAGACTGAGTTCACCGAGACTTTCCTTTAGTTTCTGATAAACGGGATTCGGCATTGAAGTTTCGGGATTTACGCTCATACCTCCGTCTGCCTCATCACTTTTTGTATTCTTTTCCCTTTCTATCTCCTTTTTGAGTTTCTGCACTTCGGGATACTTATCCGTATAGGTAAGCTTCAACTGCTGGAGTTTCCCCTCGAGATATTGAATTCTCGATTCCTTATCACCCATTGAGTCTACAAAAGGTTTTTCTTTTTTAAGTTCTTCTTCTATTTTTTTCTTTTTGAGCTCGGCTATTTTAAGGGCAAGCTCTGTTTCCGTAACAAAGGATTCATACTGCGATAATCTTGCGAGATAGGAATTTACTTCTCCGGGAAGGTCGGAAATATTCTTCTTTTTAAATTCCTGAAGGACTTTGCCGGAATCTTCAAGATTCTTTTTGTACTGATCGACCATTCCGTTGATAAAATCAAAGGCGGAATAACTCTGATTACGCGCTTCGCTCAGGGTAGATTCTATAAAATTGTCTGTGAGCGCCCGGGTTACCGATACGGCGAGTTTCGGCGATTTGTCCTCATAGGATATTTCAAAAAGATTCATTCCTTTTACCACAACATCGATGTTGCCCCTCATTTTCTTGACAAGGTTTTCAAGCTCTCCGGGTTTTGTAAGTGTAACATCCAAATCAAGCTTTTTGATTATGTCGAGAAGGTTATTGGTGCTGATTATTCTCTCTTTAAAAGTTACAACTTTGTTTTTCATCTCATCGCGGAATATATCGTTTCCTATTATACTTTTTATGATTTTCTGCTTTTCTACCATAATCAATGCATTGGACTCATAAACTTCGGGAAGAAGATAACTTGCGATTGTGACAAAGGTAGTTAAAACGAAGAAAATGATGAAAAAAAGAAAACGCCTCTTATAAAAGACGCCAAAATATTTCTTCAACTCGTTTTTTTCAAATTCAGCCATATTTTAAAAAATAAAGGTTAACTGAAAAGTATATCTGTTAACTACATATTTGTTATTAGATACAGATGAATCCCTGTCCTGTCTGTAATATCGTATGCCGGTGCTCAACCAGTCATAGGGATGAAAATTAACACCTGCGCTGCCGGAAAGAATTTCGTCATCCCTGTTTTGCAAATCCGTTATATACTCATTCTCCCTGTATTGACCGCTTAGAACAAATGACATTTTCTTTGTCGGGAAATAAACGCCGCTAACTGAATAAGAATCCGTATTATCTTCCCTTGTCACTTCCGTAAATGTTTTCCGCGAAAACGACCCCATGAGACTTATTCTTGCCTTATTATCCAAAAACCGGTACTCCAGCGAAACATTTGTTTCTTCTCTTTTGGAAGCATTTTGCCTTGAATTTCGTTTACCTTCGTCATCTTCCAGACTTTTGTTAAATTCCGCCGACAATCCGAGATTGCTTGAAACCTTGTAATCCGCGCGCGTCGTTATCACGAAACCGTCAAGACTATCCTGTTTTTCATATTCCTTTTTCTGTTTACCGCCTGAAAACGACAATAACAGTTTGTCTTTCCATGCGTAGTTGATTCCTCCGCGAATGTTATGGGAATCGTAATTCGGTGAAAGACTCTGATTAACTCTGTTAAACTCATATTCTGCGGTTATAAACGTTGTGGCGGAAAATTCCTTCCTTATTTTTATTGAACCTCCCTTTATCTCCCTGTCATTTATGTTGCTGTCTTCAGTCTTTATTTTTCTGTAAAAAGGTTCAATATTTAAATTGAAGGTCTTTGACATATTCTTGTCATAAACAAGGGATGAATAAAATGTATTTTTTCCCGAAAGGTTATTTAAATCACCCTTAAACCTTTCCGGATCTCTTATATTAATAGGAATTTCATTATATTCATCAGATATTTTCAGAGTAAGGTTATTCACTAATTCAATATTCAGAAGGGATGAAAGCTCATGCCTTATTTCGTCATCGACAAAGGGCATATTCTTCCTGTGAAAAATAGCTTCACCGTCATATTTGCTTTCAATGAAACTTTCCGAGCTGAATTCGTATTTTCCTTCAAAGGATGGTTTCACTCTTATGATGGAATCCTCTATTTCATTTTGAGACGACAAAAAAGCATTGTCATCATATTCCTCTTCAAGTGTCAGAGAGGAATCAAAATCCAAATTTCCCGCATATGAGTTTTCACAAAGAGCCATATTTAATAATGCAATCAATAGAATAGCCCACGAAATAACCGGAAATTCCTTTTCATTCTTTCTATAGAAATCCTTTTGGTACAATTACCGTATCTCCGGGTTCAATGATAATATTTTTTTCCACTTCTCCGTCATTGAGTATATCATCAAGATCAACCTTAATAGTCATATTTTCCCCATCACCCTTTCTTACAACCCTTGTGCCGGACGGGCGCGCGTAATCGGACAACCCTCCTCTTTCAAGAACGACATCGACAAGTGTCATCCCCCGCCTGTAGTTTACAATTCCCGGATTTTGCACTTCTCCGAGAACGGTTATTCTCAAACCATAGCGGTCCTGAAGAACAAAGGTATCGCCGGGCATAAGTTCAACATTCTGCGAAAGGTCATTTTCATAAAAAAGATTTTCCATATTAAGTTCCATTCTTTTATTTTCTCTGAGAATATAAGAACTCGCAAGGTCGATTTCCTCGATACCTCCGATAGAGGCAAAAAACTGCAGAATAGTTGTTTTTCTTCTTAAAGTATACGTCCCCGATGAAACGCCTTTGCCCTTTACAACAACATAAACCTTGAAGGAGTTGATCACGTCCACGGTAACAGTCAGGTCAAGGGTTTCTACAAACTCCGACATCTTTTTAACGAGCACATCCCTTAACTCCATTGCCGTCAATCCTTTCGCTTTCACATCATTAACAAGGGGCAATGATATCATTCCGTCGGGTCTTACGGTCACCTTCCTGCTTAAATCGGGATTATTCCACACAAATACATCGAGGACATCTTCTTCTCCGATAACATAGCTCCCAACAGATTCCGACGACGCCGGCGCCAAAATGAAAACGAGGGAAAGAATTAACAGAACAACCAAAAAAGCTTTATTTTTCAACATATCAGTTTCTCCTCTTAAATTTCGCAAAGAGTAATTATCGGGATAGATTCCCATAGTCTTAGAAGAGACATTTTATTTCCGCAGAATAATAATAAATACACTAATGGAGTCAAGACAATAAAAAAGAAGGTAAGAAACTTTCAGAAAAAAGTTTAAGCGGACAATTTCGTTTTTTTGAAAAATCTAATTTACAAGGGCTCTTTGAGCAGAGAGGGTCAGGTTGGTAACGCTGTCGCCGTCTTCCGGAAATGTGCTCACGCCTACACTGACTTTTATATCTTCACCGGGTTGTTCAAAGAAGAGAAGCAGGTCTTCCACCTTTGATTTCATTTTTTTTGCAAAGAGCAAAGCACCGTTTTTATCTGTATCCGGAAGAAAAAAGGTTATGCTTTCTTCATCGTACAAAGCCATTATATCCGAACTTCTGATTTCACGCCTTGCATCTGATATGATGTTATTCAATATAGTTTCCTTTTCCGCTGAAATTTTTTCAAGCTCTTTTGCGAAATTAAGGACAATAACCGAATCACTTCGCCTGTTTCTTCGTGAATTTTCAAGGCGTTTTTTGCCGAATTCGTGAAAATAAATCTTATTGTAAATCCCTTTATCAGAATCTATATATTTTGATTTGAGTCCCTTTACTTCCTTCTTCAAAATAGTTTTTTCAATTAAAAGAGACATCAATTTCACCCGATTTTTAAGCCATTCGTATTTTTCGTCATCTTCGACAATGAGCTTTTCAATTTCACTTACATTCAATGTGCCTATTGCCCTGCCGTTATGTCTCAGTGGAAGGGACATAAAGGCATTTCCCGCGCAACCGGAATGCGCAAGCTGTGAAAAATCTTCGTGCCGGGAGATGTCATCTACTATAATGGGTGTACCTGAATCGAAAGCCCTGTAACTGATGCTGTTGTTGTCGATAAAACGGCTGGATTTTAAAATTGACTCATCCAATCCCTTCGCCGCCAGTAATTCAAGTTTCCCCGTTTCCTCGTTTACAATCGCCACTGAAACTCTTCCCGCCTTTGTAAAAGCGGATATTTCCGAAACCACACTGTTTAAAAGTTCTTCAATGCGGGAAAGTTTTGCAAATTTCTCCATCATTGAATTCAGCTGCATCTTATTATGATTAATCAGTTTCAGCTGATTTTTCACTTCGATGGATTCTATGGTTTTTTCTATATTTTCTGCAAAAAAGCGAAGATTTTCCCTTGTATCCGAATCATCAGGAAAATTGAAGAATAAAAGTATGCCCCAAAGTTTATGTGACTTAAAGACGGGAACAATACTTATTGTTTCAGCACCCCATTTAATTCCAAGTTCGCTTATCAATTTGGAGTCATCAAGAATCAATGGCTTTTTTCCCGTTTCAATAATTTTTTCTATTAAAGGGGAATTGCTCTTTAAAGTTATCCCCGACATAACTCCGGTATCGATATAATCTCTGATATCCGCAACAGACTCGAAATTATTCCCTTTTTTCTCAATAAGAGAAACGTCCTTTACGGAAAACGCTTCAGACGCAGTTCTAATGATAGAAAACAAAAATTCTCTATCGATCGCGTCATTTTCATGTAATTCGTTGATTCCACTTAAAATACGTTTGAATTGTTTTTCTTTTTCAGCATATTCGGAAATATCGACTTCCATAAGCGCCGCTTTTTTCGCAAAGTTATCTATCAATTCAATGTAGGCGCCGATGCATTTTTCTTTCATGAATTTTAATTCGTGCAGAGAGTTAAGCACTTCGTTTATGTTAATTCCCAGTTGCCTGCATTTTTCAGAATATGCCTCTGTGTAAGGGATGTCTGTAAGCACCTTACCTCCGAGAATCACTCCTTTTTCACTCTTACTGATGTCGATGGGAATGGCAAAGCACTCAATTCCCATATAACAGTTATAACGTTTAATATTTTCCTCCGAAACCGCCTGCAAAGGGATATCCCTGCAATGCTCTTTACATTTTAGCGAAGAGTTTTCAAAACGGCTTAAATAGGAGCATAATGTCCTTTCATTCACCGTATTTGAAACAATGTTACCCGAGGAGTCCATCAGTTGGAAGAAAATCCCGTAAGTCGATGCAAGAGTCGTTAAAAAATCCTGCCAGTAATTAATGGATATTTTCAAATCTTTAATCATATCGTTTCCCTCAAAAATCTTTATTATTCATTTTAATATACGTTGCAACAATCATGCCAATTTTTTTAAAAAATGTAACTTATTGATTAATATGATTTTTTTACATTACTCCAAAAAAAAGATTTTCCGCAAATATAAAATATGTCCAATTTTTCGACACACAAAATCTTAAAATATAACAATATTAGATATAATTACTTATATTTCAATAACTTAGAAAGTGTTCAGAAAACCGACACTTTCGTGTAAATTTTAACACCCCGACAACTATCAACCTTCAATTTTAGAAACTTTAAAAAAAATACTTATTTGCTGAAAAATATGTCATACTTATCTGACAGTGCATCACTTTTTATAGAAATTCCCAAAAAAAATGAATAAACAGAAAAGCCAATTTTTCGATAGACATACTTCAAACAGAGATATTTGCTTTCTCACTGGTGGGAAGAACGCATATCAGATTTAAATAACATCCCCGAAAATGTTAGAAAAAATCAAAAAGATTCTCACAAACACAAAAGCGGGATTTCTCCTGAATGACCTGTTTTGCGCAATTGAATTGAAAATAATGGGCATTTATCACGAGAGGGAAACCATCGACATGCTGAAAGAGTTTATCGCGGAAGACAAACCCTTCCTTCTCAAACCAAGTGAATTGCTCACCGTCTACTCCTTTGCGAAAAATCAGGTTGATATGGAAGGAGACTATGCCGAAGTGGGGGTATTTAAAGGCACAACGGCAAAGGCGATATGCAGTGCGAAGGGAAATAAAAACCTCCACCTTTTCGATACATTCGATGGACTTCCGTCGGTTGGAAAAACCGACAGCGAGTTCAAAGAAAAAATGTACAAATCCGACTATGAAAGAGTCTGTGAAAAGCTTTCGGATTATCCCAATGTCCGCATTTATAAAGGCCTTTTCCCCGACACAGCGGAAAGTTTGAAAGATACGGTTTTTTCATTCGTACATATAGATGTGGACACATACCAAAGCACCAAAGACTGCCTTGAGTTCTTTTTCCCGAGAACATCGCGCGCAGGTATAATCATTTCGCACGATTATCATATGGAAGGAGTTAAAAAAGCTTTTGAAGAGTTTTTTGCCGGTAAAGTTGAAAAACCTCTTCAGTTATCCCTCTCCCAATGCGTTATAATAAAAAGATAAGAGCTGTTGATTTTTCCATTCTTCAATATGTAAAACCTGATTTATAATGAAACAATATTACGAGGCAATCAATCATTTAAAAATATTGCGCCAACAAAATGTTTTTCTCTGTGAAAATATTTTTGAAAATTCGATTGTATAAAATGTAAAAAATTAAGATATTGTTTTTTCATAACCGATTTTATTTTTTTAATCTTTAAAAAGAAACTATGGATAAAGAGAAAAAAACAGTCATTCTCGGCGCGGGTCCCGCGGGTTTGAGTGCCGCGTGGAAAATCGTTTTGGCTGATCAGACCGTTGAAATAGCGGAAAAGGAGTCACAGGTAGGTGGATTATCAATGACGGTAAATTACGGTAATTACCATTTTGACCTGGGTGGCCACCGCTTTATAACGCAGAATGCTGAGCTTGCAAATGAAATATACTCCTTAATGACCGACGAGATTATAACCCGCGACAGGAAAAGCGTAGTCAGACTTCAGGGAGAATATTTTTCATATCCTCTGGAAGGAAAAGACCTTCTTCAGAAACTTAAACTTTCCGTTTCAGTAAGATGTTTTATCGATTATCTCATTTCAACGGTAAAAACTAAATTTTCGAATGTTGAAGACATATCTTTTGAAGATTGGGTCGTCAACAGATTCGGACGTTCGCTCTACGATATTTATTTCGGCCCCTATTCGGAAAAATTGTGGGGAGTCAGGCCTAACCAGATATCTTCCGATTGGGCGGCACAGAGGATATCTCTCATTAACCTTTGGGATGTCTTTATAAGGCTTCTCGGGAAAAAAAGAGATACTCCCAAGACCTACGCCACGAGATTCTTTTATCCGGAAAAAGGAATAGGAAGAATTCCCGAAAGAATGGCTGAAATCGTGGAAGAAAAGGGATGCAAAATACATCTCGGTTATTCGGTGGAAAAAATTCTTCACGAAAACAACAGAATCACGGAGGTAATCGTTAAAAACGGAGATAAGGAAATTTCGCTTAAGGGAGACTCCTTTATCTCCACTATCCCGCTTCCTGAATTCATTCAAAAGCTTTCTCCCCTGCCTGACCAAAAAATAGTCGATATCTCCAAAAAGATGGTTTTCAGATCCCTTGTTTTTTTAAACATTCTTCTGGACAAGGACATTGTTTCGGATAATACGTGGATGTATATTCCTGAATCACAGTACCTTTTCATGCGAATACAGGAACCCAAAAACTGGAGTCCCCACAGCGCTCCCGCGGACAAAACATCCCTTATACTGGAAATTGCCTGCAATTACGGAGATGAAATATGGAACGCGGACAAAAAAGACCTTTATGAACGGTGTGTTGAAGATCTTAAAGCAATAGGGTTTACCGACATAAAGGAAAAAACTATTGACTACTTTCTCACTTATGCCGAGCATGCCTACCCCATATACAGACTCGACTACAAGGAACAGTTAAAAACAACCCTTCCATTTATAAATTCCTTTGAAAATCTTATCTGCTGCGGGCGTCAGGGACTTTTCAGGTATAACAATATGGATCATTCCATTGAAATGGGGCTTCTCTCCGCCGAGCACATTCTTTTCGGGCTTCCCAAAAGTGAAATACTGAAGATTGCAAGCGAAGAAGAAATTTTTGAGCACGATGAAAGGCAGGCAAAAATAGAAGGAATTGAATGAAAATATTACTGACACGCCCTTTTTATCACAGCCACCTCATTACACCGCCCCTTGGAATAGGTTACCTCTCCTCTTATCTTAAAAAAGAAGGTTTTTCACAAACAGATATTCTCGACGGGCTTAATCTGGAATTATCGAATTCGGAAATTGTCTCAATCTGCGAAAAAGAAAAATATGATATTGTAGGAATAAGTATTATAAGCGATTACAGAGAGGAAGCATACGACCTTTCCCGTCAACTGAAAAGCAAAAATATAAAAGTCGTTTTGGGAGGACCGCACGTATCAGCACTTCCGCAGGCATCAATTGAAGAAAGCGAAGCGGATTTTGCCGTCTGCGGCGAAGGTGAAAAAACACTTCTTGAACTTCTTCAAAACCTCTCATCTGGAAAAAATGCTATTAACCAAATACCGGGTCTTCACAGGGCGGATTCAAAGGAAACCGTTCAGCGTGAATTCATAGAAGACCTCGATTCCCTACCCTTCCCTGACTGGGAAAATATGAACCCCAATAAATATAAAAAAGCGCCTCACGGCGGGCTTATAAGGGAATTCCCCGTCGCCCCCGTCACCACATCGAGAGGTTGTCCCTTTATCTGCACCTTTTGCGCGAGTCCTAACCTTTGGAAAAGGAAAATACGTTTCAGGTCTGCAAAGAACGTAGTTGATGAAATTCAGTATCTCACGGAAAAATTCAATGTTAAGGAAATACATTTCGAAGATGACAACCTTACGTTAAAAAAAAGCCACATAGAAGACATTTGCAACGAAATCATAAACCGCGACTTGCATATTAACTGGGCGACTCCAAACGGAATAAGAGTGGAAACAGTCACTCCCGACCTTCTCAAACTTATGAAACGAAGCGGATGCTACTATCTTGCATTTGGAATCGAATCGGGAAATCAGAAAATTCTGGACAACATCAAAAAGAAAACAAAGCTTGAAACTATAGAATATGCCGCAAGAGAAGCCTCAAAAGCAGGAATAGTTACGCAGGGATTTTTCATATTCGGACTTCCCGGAGAAACGGAGGAAACTATTGATGAAACCATCAGGTTTGCTAAAAAGATTCCTCTCGACAGGGCGCAGTTTCTGCTTCTGGACATTCTTCCCGGTTCAGAATTGTACGAAACGACAGACCTAACGCAAATAGGCGATAAAAACTATAAAAGTTATCAGGAAGTTTCATGGATTCCCGAAGGATTGGACAGAATGACACTTCAGGAAGCACCTGCAAAAGCCTTTCGTAGTTTTTTCCTGAGGCCGAAACAAATTTTTTCTCTGCTGAGATTTTTCAAGCTGTCTCAATTGTCTTTTGTCCTTAGGAGAATAAAAGATTTTAAAATTCTAAAAAAATGACTTCACTGATGATATAAAGGAAAGCGCTTGTCATCTCACTCATTACCAAATTAAATTATTTATGAAGGTTACCATAATCGGAGGCGGTTTTTCGGGATTGAGCCTTGCTTACTATTTTCCCGAAGGTGATTACGATATAACTATTATCGAAAAGGAAGATAATGTCGGCGGTTTGGCTTCCACTTTTCCTTACGGTGAACATCGCCTTGACCGTTTCTATCACACTATTCTCTCAGGCGACAATGAACTTCTCCGGATGATAGAGGATAACGGACTTCTTCCGAAAATCGTTTGGCAGGATACGACAATGGGTTTCTGGATAAACGGAAAAGTCTATCCCCTGAATACCGCTCTTGACCTCATCAGGTTTTCTCCCCTTGCTTTCAAGGACAGAATCAAAGCGGGAATATCATCTCTCATATTGAGCAAGGAAAACGACATAGACAAGCTTGAAGCGGTGACCGCAGTCGAACTGCTCATTAGATATTTCGGGGAAAGGACCTTTTCATATATATGGAAGCCTCTTCTCATTTCAAAATTCGGGGAAAAATACGCGGAAGTGCCCGCTACCTGGGTCAGGGGACGTCTTAAAAGACAAACGGAAACAAAAGAAAAAAAAGCCGGACCCGACAAAACGGCCTATCTTGAAGATGGCCTTGATTCTCTTATCAAGTCAGTGGAAAACAATTTAAAAAACCGCAATGTAAAAATCATAAAGGGCAACGGAGTAAAGGATATTTCCGGAAAAAATGATAATACATTGATTCTCACTCTTGACGACGGGACAGTCATTGAGACTGACAAGGCAGTTGCCACTATTCCCTGCGAAACGCTTACGGAAATTTTATCGGTAAAAGTTAAAAATCAGAGCAGAATCGAGGCAATTAACTATCAGGGGGTAATATGCCTCCTTCTCCTGACAGACAGGCAATTGACCGATTATTACTGGATACCGGTCGTAAAGGAAAACCTCCCTTTTGCAGGTGTTGTGGAAACAACCAACCTCATAAAGAATCTTCAGGGAAAAAATATCAATATGCTTTATCTGATGGACTATACCTCAAGGGAAAAAACTTTTAATCTGGGCCGTGAAGAAATATTCGTGAACTGGACTGCACAGCTCGAAAAGGTATTTCCCGAATTCAATAAAAGCAATGTAAAAGACTACTTTGTTTTCAGAAACCGCTATATAGAACCCGTGGCAAGACTGCATTATTCCAGGATAAAACCACCCAATGAATTACTGGATAACAGGCTTTATCTTCTCAACACATCACAACTGTATCCTGAAATAAACTGTTTGAACAACTGCATAAAACAGTCTAAGGTCTTCATTCAAAGATATATCAAGAAGAATACCAAATAATGAAAACCGAGGAAAAATCTCAGGATTCTCCTTTGAGCTATGAGCAGTTTCTACCGATTCTATTGGGACTGGTCACAGGAATTTCCCTTGCAAAAATACTAAGTTCATTTCTTCCGGATTTCAGCGAATCTCTCGAAAAAGCAAAATCTCTGGGAATAATCAGCGAAACAGTCACTGCCGATTATCCGAAGGAACCGGAGTTTTATACATTCGTTCTTGTTATTATTCTCTCTACTCTCGCTTCGTCTCTTGCCTGGTATTTTCTCTATTTCAGAAACACTAAACAACAACGCCCTGTTTTCCCCATAATAGGGGAGGAAAAAATATTTACATCCGTTCGCCCGGTTTCATTTATCGTTGTATGCCTTGTTATATTCGCCCTTACCTTCAGCGGAGATTTTCTTTTTAAAAACTGGTTTGCCGATTGGAGTTTCTACGGAGAAGAGGGAGGTCATTTCGGATGGATTGGGCAGGCGCTAATGGGGAAATCTCTATACAGGGATATGCGCTGTTTTTACGGTCCTTTAATGGAATATCCTCTGATTTATCTGATGAAGATATTTTCTCCCTCTATTTTAATTTCAAGAATATATGTTTACTTCCTCTACTTTGCGGGGTTTTGCCTTGTAAGCTACTTCATTATGTCTTTTTTCAGGTCAGCAATTACTAAATTTATTGCACTTGCCCTAATGCTTGCTTATTACTTTCCCGTATTACCTGGAATTCACGACGCATTTCTGAGGCAGGCACTGGGAATTACAGCTGTTTTTCTTTCTGCATCTTATATCGAATCTCCATCACGGAAAAAAGGATACCTTACCGGAATTACCTGTTGTGCCGGTTTTTTTTACGGACAGGAGGTCGGCATTACGGTTTCAGGAGCAATCATTTTGTCATATTTATGTCTTTTTGTGTTAAAAAAAGATCTTCGCGCTGTCATAAGGAATGGAATAATGCCATTTGTATTGGGTATCATAACCGCGTTCATCCCCGTTGCCCTTATGCTTTTAGCCGATAATGCCTTCGTCTCGTGTTTTAAGGATTTATTCCTTGTCCCCTATTATTTTTCGCTGGGGTTTTTTGCGATTCCTTTTCCGTCTCTTCTTCTCCCTCTTAAAGGTTTTTTCCTCTCACCTTCACCGGACTCTCTGTTTCGCCTTTTTGCAGTCTCGCTTCAATATTGGCCTATTGTCATTATCGCGTTATCGGGAGGCATTTTAGTAACGCGATTTATTTCCGGAAAACTGGAGGGGAGATACATTTTTTTCCTTATAATGTTCTTTTTTTCCATTCTCTATTTCAGGCTTGCTTTGGGGAGGTCGGGGATAGACCGAAATCTCATATGCCTTCCGCCGGTGTTGTTTCTCTGCGCCATGCTGGTGGAAGATTATTTGTCCGAATTAAATGAAAAGAGAAGGCAGTCGCAAAAAATCGAAATCAGAAAAACTCTGTTTTCTTTTGGCGCAATATTCATTTTCATTTTAATTCCCGTTGCAGGATATGGATTTTTCCCGGCAAAACCGGCAATTCACCGGTTTGTCTATGACAATCTTAAGAAGGTTAATCTTGTTCAATCCAATATGCAAATGGAAAAACTCGGAATTGAAATGGGAAAATCAATTTATGTTCCCTCTCAGTGGGCGGAATACATCAGGGAAGTTGTAAATTATGTCAAGGCGAATACAGATGAAGATGATTATATCCTTGCGTTCCCCAGAGAGCCAATCTATTATTTCCTCTGCAAAAGATTAAACCCTACCCCTTATGATACGGAATTTATGGCGATTACCGGCGATGAAAGAAAACTATATCTCGAGCTGATAAAAGAAAAAAAACCCAAACTTATAATATTCAGCAACCACTACTCACTTGAAGGCGGTCCTGCTCTGGACAAAAGGGTGCCTGAAGTAATATCATTTATTGATAAGAATTATGCGGAGGTAAAGAGTTTATGGAAGTGCAAAATCTATAAACCTAAAAATGAGGCGGAAGCGCTTGAATAATAGAAATAGAGACAACTTCAATCTTTCAAGGCCCTTTAATATTTTAACTACGGTAATAGTCATTTCAATGGCAATGGCTTATATAGATTGGTATTTTGTGCTTCCCTATATTCATTACCCGAAAATGATTTTGGCTTCTCTTCTGTCTCTTTACATTCTTATCGGTTTTGCCATAGGAGCATTGCTCGCGATACTTTTAAGTCTTGTAATACCTTTTTTTAAAAAAAATGTATTCCTTTCAAAAAGAAAGTTCTTTCTGAATTACCTTTATTCCAAAATAATTATTCTTCTCATATCAGTCCTCTTCGTTGGCAGTGTCATCTATATTTTTACATATGAGGAAAATGAAGGTACTTATTACTTTCCGCAAAAACAACTGGTAAGGAACAAAAAAAATGTCATATTGATAACCGTTGACAATTTGAGAAATGACCGATTAGGTTGTTACGGTTATGATAAGGATACGACGCCTTTTATTGATGGCATAGCGGAAAAAGGAATTGTTTTTGAAAACTGCATATCCCAGTCGCCAAATTTGCTTTCTTCCTATATTTCATTATTCACTTCGGAATATCCCGTTGAAACAAAGAAAAAAATGCCGGAAGACGCACTGACAATGACAAAATTATTTTCCGGCAACGGATATCTTACCACGGGATTTGCGGCAAGCAGTTATCTTGATTTATCATCAAACCTGAATCAGGGTTTTGACTATTACAATGACAATATTCCGCCCTTCGTTCCATCTTTTTTCGACAAACTTTCGTTTATCAATTTTTTTCGCAAGATGGGGTTAATTAAAAAAGACAATGCCATAAGAATAATGAACAATGTTTTGATACCCATATGCAACAGGATTCACGGAGAATCTTTTACGGAAAATCCGGGAATAAATATTCCTGTTGGGAAAAACGCGAAAGAAGTAAATTCGGTAGTATTCAGGTGGTTGAACGATTATTCGGAGTTCAGTTTCTTTATGTTCATAAACTATTTTGACCTTCACATGCTCCATGATGCTTCTCAAACACCTGAATCTTCATCCACTCAACCCTTTAAAAAACTGCCCGATGAATACGGCAATGCTATTAGAGTTGAAAATCTGAATGAAGAAAGCATTGAAAACCTGCACTCTATTTACGATGACAAAGTTCGTTTTATAGACAGTGAAATAGAAAAACTTTTTACGAAAATAGAAACTCTCGGCTTAATGGATAAAACAATAATAATAATCACATCGAGCAGCGGAAAAGCTTTCGGCGAGCACGGGTTCATTGGAAACGGCAAAACTCTCTATAACGAGGTAATCGATGTTCCACTCATAATTTATGCCCCCTGGTTGGTTAAATCACAGACAAGGATAGACAGGAACGTGGAATTAATAGATTTAATCCCCACAGTGGCGGAAATTGTTTCACTTGAGCAGAAGGAAAACTTCGCGGGAAATTCTCTTATCCCTCTGATCGACGGTGGTGACATCAAATCTTTCCGAAATTATTCCGTAAGCAGGCTTTTTTCCGACCCCTATCCTTCCAGCAAAGACTATCCCTATTTGATGACTGGTACCGCGATTATAAAAGACAATTTCAAGCTGATATATAATTTGGAAGAAGAGAACGAATTATATGATTTAAAAAACGACCCCCGTGAATTGAACAATATAATAAATAGTCAAAAAGAGCTCGCTGAATCCTATAAACAGATTCTTGGCAGTATCAATTAAATATTTCTCAACGGATGGATAATAATAAAGTTTCCGAAACAGCACTACCGGTCATAATACTTCTTGCAGGCGGGTTGCTACGCCTCCTGATTTTATTAAAAGGCCCGGTACACCTTATTGACTGGTGGGTAATGATTGATGATGCCTTTTATTCACTGCAAACCGCTAAAAATATAATTCTCGGCATAGGTATTTCATCTGACGGAATTCATCTTACAAATGCTTTTCAGCCCTTATACATAATAATACTGCTTCCGGTATTTTATTTTTTCAAAAGCAGTCTTTTAGCTCCCGTAAGCATTGCGCTTGCCATAACGTCCCTTTTCAATCTATTTTCCGGATATTTCATTTATAAAATCGTAAGGAAAATATTCGGTTTCCACGGAGCTTTATTTTCCCTTTTTATCTGGTCTTTTTCCTTTTCCGTAATAAAGTTCGGTTTTAACGGACTGGAAACATCCATATTCGTTTTTTTCCTTTCATTCTCTTCATTTTATTATCTCGAAAAGGAGGAGGAAATAAGTGCCGGTAAAACGAAAGAAATCATTCTTTTCGGAATTCTTCTTGGATTTACGCTTCTTTCGCGCCTTGACGGTGTATTTTTCATAGCAGGCATATATATTTGCGAAATAAAGAAATTCCTCAATAAGGACAAAAAAGATTTTTTACCTGGCGTAAAAACGCTTCTCTCTCCCGCAATTGCCCTTTTGATTGTATCTCCATATCTTTTGAGAAGTCTTTTTGTCTTCGGCACATTGATTCCTTCAAGCGGTAAAGCAGCGCGCCTGATTTCAATGTATAACGGAATAAGGCCTTACTTTACGGCAACAAACAGCAAAACAGTCTATTTTCCCGTTGACTCCTTTCCGCCCTTCGCTTTCTTTCTCGAACACATAAAGGGTACTCTTATGGTAGTAAAGCATTATGCTTTCGCCCTTTACCCTTTTGACTCTATTTCAAAAGCCATACTTTCTCTCTTCGGCAAAAGCAAGTCCGGTGCATTTGCCTATCTGCTTTTCATTGTAATCTGCGCGCTTTTCGCATTTTTTACATTTTTTTTCAAAAGAAGAGGCCCGGCTAAAAATTTAAACTATATTCAGGATCTTGGAAGATTCAATTTCCTCTTAATCTTCGCCCTCTTTATTCTTTTAAACTATACATTCTATATCTTCGGACAGTGGCATTATTTCAGGTATTACTTTCCCGTCTGTATGGTTATAACTATATACTCCGGCGCGTTCTTCGATTATTTCCTTAAAGCTTTGCCGGGAAAGAGGAAGGGGTTGGTTTCAGGAATAAGAAAGCTCATAATGGCAGTCATAATTTTTTATTTCCTGTTTTCCTTTATGAAATCCCGCACCCTTAACAACTACGGTTATCTTGACTATCTCAATCCCCCTCCTGCCGTATCCTTCTATTATGAAACAGCGCAATGGATTGATAAAAATATTCCCGAAAGTGCGAAAATAGGAGGATTCGAAACGGGAATCGTCAATTACTTTACACCGAATCATAAAATTATAAATCTTGACGGACCGCAAAACGCGGACACCCTCAAAGCGCTGGAAGACGGCAGAGTTATGGAATACATAAGAAAAGAGAAAATCGACTACATTTTCGGTCAGGGTATTATCATTAAAAACCAACTTTTCAGGGCAAGCAAAACTCCCCCTAAGGACGGTGAACTGGAACTGATTTGGCCCCACGGCAGAGTCAATGACACTATGCTTGTTTACAAGGTTAACGCAGGCTGAATATAAATGGAACAATCCCGTGACAAAACATATCTTCTTGAAAAAGCATTTCTGTTTTCTCTCATAACCGCCCTTTGCGCTATTCTCGTACAGAGATTTTTTCCCGCCGGCACTGACGGCAACCTGGAAAAAGCCAGGGAACTTGGTATAGTGAGCATAACAGTGCTGACGGGCTATTCAAAAAGCGGTGAAACTTTCACATACCTTTTTTCACTGATATTTATATTTGCATTATCGCTCATAGGGGGAATTATAGCCGGAAAGAGGAAGGAAACTTCAAAATGCGAAATATCTTTCTGTGAAATAAAAAACCTTCCCAATACCTTCGAAATATTCCTGTTTATTTCAGCTGCCCTTATTTTCACATACTATTCCAATTTTTTCTTTTCCAACTGGCTTGACCATTATGTATTCTACTCCGAAGAAGGTCAGCACCTTTCTTATGTTGCAAACCTCTTTCACGGAAAGGAACTCTACAGAGATACATATGCAATTTACGGTCCTCTTATGGAATACCCCATTTACTGGCTTATGCGACTTCTCGGAAAGAATGTAGTCGTTTTTCGCCTTTTTACATATCTTCTCAACCTTTGCGCATATACCGTTGTCTACATTCTCCTAAGGCAGATATGCAGGCGCGCCTTGACTGCAATATGCGGAATATTCACATTCGTTGTCATATATTTTCCCGTTTTTTCAGCTCCCAACGGTTCGCATATGAGAACTGCCTGCGGACTGATTCCATTGATTTTCCTCTCCTCCTATTTAAAGAACGGGCAAAAGAGAGCTATATTCCTTGCAGGCATATCATCTGCAGGAGCCTTTTTTTTTAGCCCCGAAGTGGGAGTTGCCTCTTCTCTCGCGGCACTTTTCGTAATTCTTGCCGGTGATTTCACGAAAGGGGCTTTCTCTTTCGGAAATGCGGGAAAATCTTTTTCCGCCTTCGCGGGCGGTTTTCTTCTTGTCCTATGCGCCGTATTCGGTTTTCTCCTGAGTAAGGGCGCGCTTTCCCATTATCTCAATGAAACGTTTTCCTATCCATACTATGTCACTCTCGGTTTCGGCAACCTTCCTTTTCCCGGAATTACAAAAAGCGTCTTTAATATCCTTGCCGACTTATCGAAGGATTCCCTCGCGCGCTTTCTCACCATATTCTGTTTCTACTGGCCAATAGTCCTTTATTTCATTTTACTGTGCTTCTTTATCCTGAACTTTTTTATTTCCAAAGAAAAGGGGAAAATCATTCTTCTTGCGGGAATAACCATATACGGAATGATACTTTTCAGAGGCGCGCTTTCAAGGTCGGGCATAGACAGGAATTACCTGCTTGTTCAACCTGCACTCATTCTTTCCTTTTATATGCTCGAAGAAAACATCACAAAACTTTCAAAGGGAAAAACCGGATTGAGAAATAAGGCAATATATCTTGTTTTCTCACTTTTTCTCGGCGCGGGAATATTTCTGTATGGGGCTATTCCAGGAAAACTCGCCGTAAAAACATCCCTTAAAAGTGTTTCATCAAAGTTCCTAAAGGGTAGTTTGACCGTATCGTCGCCTCCTATGAAAAGGATTTCGACGAAAAATTCCGGTATGATAAGCATCCCTTCCGAAGATGCGGAAAGAATAATGGCAATCAACGAATTTCTCACTCCCTATCTTAATAAAGGGGAAATATTTTATGTTTTTCCCAACGATGCCGTTTATTATTTCCTTTTCGATACTCCAATGCCCGTGCCCTTCGGCGTAACTCACGACGCGGCAACGCAAGATTTAAAAATGAGTGTCTTAAAATCTTTAAAAAAGGAAAAACCGAGATTTATACTAAACACGGCAGGACTCTATCAGGTGGATTTAATTCCCGAAGAAATGGAATTTCCCCTTATCAAAAAATATATAGATCAGAACTACTACCTCATAAAAGAATTTGGAGAAGTAAAAATTCTTGAGGCAAAACATTTTTTAAACGATGATAAGATTCTTTAAACAATAAACAAAATTTTATGGAATATTCGATTATTATACCCGCCTTTAACGAAGAAAAGCGCATTATTCAGACTCTTGAAAAGATTTCGGAGTATTTCAGGAAAAAAAAGAATGCTTTCGAGATTATAGTGGTAAACGACGGAAGCAATGACAACACTGAATCCGTGGTAAGGAATTTTTCTGCCGGAAACAGGGAAACGAGAGTATGCGCGTATGGAGAAAACAGAGGAAAAGGATTTGCCGTAAAATACGGAATCGGAGAATCCAAAGGCGCGTACATTCTTATTTCCGATGCTGACCTCTCATCGCCAATCGAGGAGTCGGCAAAGCTTATGGTTTTTTTAAAGAACGGATACGACATTGCAATCGGTTCGCGCGGATTGAGGGAATCAAATATTGTCCAGTATCAACCCTTTTACAGGCGCACAATGGGCAAAATATTCAATAAGTTCGTAAAAATTCTGATAATGCGGGGAATAAACGATACTCAGTGCGGATTCAAAGTTCTCACAATGGAATCTGCCAAAAAAATATTCCCTCTTTGCAGAATCGAGGGATTCAGTTTCGATGTGGAAGTTATTTTCATAGCAAGAAAAATATTCAATTTTAATGTAAAAGAAGTTCCTATCACGTGGATTAACTCACCTGCGAGCACCGTGCACCCCGTAAAACATTCCTTTCAAATGTTCCGTGATCTTTTCACTATAAGAGAAAATTATCTTCGGGGGTTATACAAAAAAGCGCGGGGTTAAATCACCGGTTATTTTTCCGCTTTTTCCCCTGCCTTTTCCTCCGCCTCTTTCAAATACTGAAGCGCCGCAGAATTTCCGGGCGAGAATTCGAGAAGTTTTCGAAAATATTTTTTTGCGCCCTCGTAATCTTCCTTTGCCAGTAAAACAATCCCCATATTCCCGTATGCCTGTAAGTAATCAGGATCTATGGATATGGCTTTTTTGAGTTCTTCGACTGCTTCGTCATATTTTTCGAAGCGATACAGATCCAGTCCCAGATTATTATGGACATCGGCAACATTGGGTTTGTATTTGATGGACTCACGGTATTTTTCCATCGCGCTCCTGTATTCTCTGAGACTATCAAAGAGAAGACCATAGGCGTAATTGGCATCGGCATTTTCAGGCTCAACTTCCAGCGCTTCATCGAGAAGTTTTCGCGCTTCATAATATTTTTGCCTGTTAATATATTGATTTGCAAGATTGACTATCGAAAAAACCGACTTCCTGTCTATTCTGTATGCCGCTTCATAGCTTTTAAAAGCAAGTTCCATTTTCCCCTTTGCTTCGTAAGCAAGTCCCAGATGGTTAAATGCCTGATCAAGAAATTTCTTCGCGCCGGACCTGATATATTTTTCAAGAATCTCTATCGCCTTGTCGTATTCCCCTCTTTTAACAAGCGTCATCCCGTAGTTCACTACAATTATTCCCGAATCCGGGTCTTTCTCTATCATATCCATATAAAAAGCCGTTTCGCTCCCATATGTCCTGTTTCTTTCAAAAGTCGCAGAGGCAAAAAAAAGCAGAATAAGAGAAAGACAGACTGCGAATATTATGCTTTGCCCTTTGCTTTTCTCCTTAAAATGACAATAAGCTCTTTCACAAAGAAATGCCGCGGCAAGCGCCAACCCCGCCGTAGACGGATATGTCCACCTTTCCGCCGCCATAGAACCCGGAATCGGGATTATATTTGTTATTGGCAATACACCCGCTACAACCCATACAAGGAAGAATGTGAGCGGAAATTTTTTCCCCGAATAAAGATAACAGATAAACAAAACAATGAAAAAGAGAGATGAAAACATTACGAAATAATTAACTTCCTTTGTTGCCTCATACCAGACCTTAAGATTAAAAGGAAAAAATACAAGTTTGAGGTAATGCCCGAAAACCTCTATCTGAAGAAGAATCGTTTTAATAATTCCCCCTCCCCAGGGTTTTGATGAAAAGGAACCTTTAGTCGTATCCGTCCACCGCACAACCATAAAAAACCAGAAAACCGCGTAAATTATCATTCCTGAAATAAAAGGAAGAAAATTCCGGAGGTGGGGTATTTCACGGGGACTTTTTTTCTTTTTTTCTTCAAGATAAAAAACAAAAAACGCAACAGGAAAAAAGAATGCCGTTTCCTTCGAAAAAAGCCCCATAAGAAAAAAGAAGAGTGAAAAAGCGTAATACGATTTTTTAAAGCCATCATTCTTTCTTAAATAAAAAATATAGAAATAAAAGGAGAGCAGGACAAAAAGAAGAGAAAGAATATCCGACCTTCCAAGAAGAAGATTGACTGCCTCCGTATGGAGAGGATGAAGGGCAAAAAAGGCCCCTGACAGAAAGGAAAAAAGAAGCGACGGATAAAGCTCATAGGCAATCAGCGAAAGAAGCAGGGAAACAAATGTATGAAGAAGCACCTGTGTTATATGATAACCCGTTGAAGAAAGCTGAGAGATTTGAAAATTCAGCACCAGAGACAATACTGTAATCGGCCTTTGACGCATACCCGAAGTGGTTAAATACTGCTCAATATCAAAGGGATTCCGCAAATAGTAATTAAAGGTGACAAGACCTTCGTCATCCCACAGGAAAGGGACATTGAAGCTGTTTGAAAAAGCGATAACCGAAAGGATTACAATAAGCAGAGAAAAAATTACCCTTTTGCCGAACATTTTATTTTCAAAAAACGTCATTTAAAAAAATACCCCTTTCACACAGTTATCAATGAAAGGGGTATTATAATCCAATTTAAAAAACAAAAATCAACAAGTTTTTAATCAGTAACCCAAATTTCCGCGGCATCGAAAGAGATACACTGTATATCTTCTCCCGCTCTCCAATTTGTTGCAGTTGTACCGAGAGCACCTCTCGTAAGTCCGTCGAATGCGGGCTTGTAAAACTTATCACCCGAAGAGTGCGCTGTTGCTGTCGTGTTATTGTACCCGCGAAGAGGAGTCCTCAAACCCTGTCCGTCGGTAGAGCTCTGAATCCTGTGATAAAATATCTCTTCATTATCCAGTACGGCAAATGTTTCGCCCTTTGCTTTTCCTGCTTTCAGATAGAAATCCGAACCCGAGAAAGGAATGCTGTATATGGTGCCATCACCGTCGCGCCTCAAATCTTCGCTTGAAGACGATATGTCTCCGGTCAAAGAGCTATCTGATACGGCCCTTGTTGTCCTGAATACGGTAGCGCCCGCATTATGATTTGTAAGTCCCTGAAATTCTGTTCCTATTACAAGTCCTCTTTCTGTAAGCGTCTGAAGTGT
>CAZJVM010000034.1:0-27666 GCA_964549305.1 uncultured bacterium | reverse complement strand
CAATTTCGAGGGGACATCTCCCGGCAAGGCAAACCTGCTCGAGGAAGCAATTACACTTTACCGCGACAGGGCAATAAAAATTAAAAATCAAATAAAGATAAGAAATTCCGGCGAAACGGAAATCGACAAGGATACGGCAAAACGCCTCAAGACTTTGGGATATCTGGGGTGACTCCAAAAAAACCTTAACAGCACCATCTTTTTTGTAGTAAATTAAAAAGGAGTTTTTACAAAAACAAGCGGAATATTATGGTTGATAAGATTATAAAGAAACTTAACAAACATATTGATATCAATGATACTTCCATAAATCCCGTGTTTCTGGCGGGCATTGCGGGAGCGCTTTTGACATCTCTTCTTGACCCTCTTGTGAGCGTGCTTAGTTACGGCAGTTTCGGTATGAAATCACTCCCTGCCACATTTCTTCTGATGTTCATAACCTTCATGGCTTTTCTTGTAATTTATATTTTTACGATACTCATTGTTTATTCCGCTTTGGAAAAGATTTTTCCACTTAACGCCATCGCATTGGCGATGTCCGTCTCTTTCGCTTTTGTCCTCCTTCTGCTGTTGCCTTCAATTAATCAAAGCAACGCGAGAATAATTATTTACATAATCAATATGGTAAGGTTTCTGGCAAGTCTTGTTAAAACAATTTACGGAATTATTATAATATCCTTCATTGCGGCAATATTGATCTATATAATCGTAAAGCTCACGGCATTTCGCAAGGGATTAAAGGAAAGGATTGCGTCTTCCGGTTTGAGCATCCCCTTCATACTTCTTGAAACGGTGCTCTTTGCAGTCATTTGCGTAAAATACGTGGAGCATTATATTTCCCTCAATTTTCTGTATGTTTTATTTATTTATCTGCTTCTGATATTTTCCACGGCAATTATATTCAGGCATCCTCAAAAAAGTTCCGGACCTCTAAAATTCATTATCGCTCTTGTATTCCTTATGGTCTTCGCGGTTATGCTAAAAGTGATTGCGGGGAACAATGCGAAATTCAAACCTGTAAGCTTTGTACAGAAAGATCACAAAATCAAACACGTCATTCTCCTTTCCGTGGATACGCTGAGGAAGGATATGCTCTCCTGTTACGGAGGAACGAAATTTCGCACGGACAACATAGACAAACTTGCCGAAGACAGCGTTGTCTTCAACAATGCCATATCGTCGTCCTGCTGGACAATACCGTCATTCGCGTCCATAATGACGGGCACTTATCCGCACGTACATCAGATGACCGAAAGAGATTCGAAACTTACCGGAGATTTGAAGACTCTCGCGGAATATATGGCAGGAAACGGTTATTACAGCGGCGCCATAGGAAACAATGTTTATCTCTCAATAAAGACAAACAATCTTTTTCAGGGCTTTAATTACATCGACTTTTACCCCAAAATGGAGGGGCAAAGCTCATACATTACCCAACTCATAGGTGGACTTTTTCCCAATCTCTTCACCCTTAACGCCAACACAGAGGAACTGACCGACCTTGCAATCAACTGGATTGAAGAAAACAGGGAAAGGGATTTTTTCCTCTGGTTTCATTACATTGACCCCCACGTGCCCTATGCTCCGCCTAAAGAATATATGCCTGATATGGAAGTGCCCAAGGGACTTAGCAAATCATTCAACGACGGGAAAAGCATCCGTTACGGATATTATATTTCGTCTCCGGAGAGCAGGAAGTGGATTAAGGGACTTTATGAAGGCGAAGTCCGTTATGTAAACGACAACATAGGACGGTTCATTGCGCGTCTCAAAGAACTGGGTATTTACGATGACTCGCTTATAATCTTTTTAAGCGACCACGGAGAAGAATTCTGGGACCACGACGGTTATGAGCACGGGCACACCCTTTACAATGAGCTTGTTAACATACCTTTAATGATTAAACTCCCCGCGATGGAATCTACGGGAAGATCAGACAGAATCGTATCCACAGCAAGCACAATGCCCACCATACTCAAACTCTGCGATGTTGCATATGACGAAGGAACGCTTTCCGTACCGGCACTCGATTTAACTCCGGAAAACGAAGACAACCCCTTTAAAGACAGGACTGTTTATGCTTCGGGACATCTCTATTTTGAGGACAGGGAATCGGTTATCTTTGACGGTTACAAGTATATACATTCCCTGATTTCGGACAGGGAGGAGTTATACAACATTGCCGTCGATCACCTTGAAACAAATTCCATCGCAGGCACCTCGCCTGAATTGTTGAAAAAAGCGAAATCGCTCATAGCCGAAGAGCACAGAACTGCCAGGGAAAAAAGAAAAATGCTCGGACTTGCAAAAGAGGAAAAAATCGTATTTGATGAAGAAACAAAAGATAAGTTGCGGGCATTGGGCTATATGAATTAAATCCGTCAAAAATAGTTTTTCTTCCCCGTAACTGCTTGATTTTAAGAAAACAAAGTTTTACCAATATCCGCATAAAACCTTCTACTATGATTAAGAAACTTTCTGACAGCGTAATCAATAAAATTGCCGCGGGAGAAGTCGTTGAAAGACCTGCTTCTGCCGTAAAGGAACTTGTTGAAAATTCATTGGATGCCGGCAGCACTTCGGTCACAGTTTCCGTTATTGACGGAGGCAAAGCGCTTATCAGGATTTCAGACAACGGATGCGGAATGCCCGAAGAAGAAGCGTTGCTTGCAATCGAAAGGCATACTACAAGCAAGATTGAAAGAGAGTATGACCTTGACACCATTAAGACATTCGGATTCAGGGGAGAAGCGCTTCCGAGCATTGCCGCGGTATCCCTTTTCACAATCACCACATGCAAGGATGAAATGGAGGGTGCGACTGTAATAGAAATCGAAGGCGGAAAAATAAAAGGCACCGGCAAAAAAGGTTTTACGAAAGGCACGACCGTTGAAGTCAGAAACCTTTTCTTCAACACTCCGGCAAGAAGAAAGTTTTTAAAAACCACACCTACCGAGCAGGGACATATCGATGACTGCATTACAAAGCTCGCCCTTTCCAAAGAAGGCGTAGAATTCATTTATCAGGCAAACAACAAAGAGATATTCAGAATATTGAAAAGCGACTCGCTCACCGATAAGATAGAAAAGATTTTTGAAAAAGAGATGAAGGAAAGCCTTATCAAAATCGAATCACCCGGCACCATATCCGTGAAAGGTTTCATATCGAGACCCTCATACCTCAGGGCGACAAGAAACTGGCAGTATGTTTTCGTTAACGGAAGAAGTGTAAGGGACAAAGGCATTTACCACGCCATAAACAGGGGATACGGCGAAACACTGAAAAGCGGTAAGCACCCCGCACTTTTTCTCTTCGTTGAAATCGACCCCGCGCTTGTCGATGTAAACATTCACCCTTCAAAACAGGAAGTGCGCTTCTCCGACTCAGGAAAGGTTGTTTCCGCCGTCATACACGCAATAAGAGACGCCCTTGGAGGAGAAAGAAAAGTAAAGACCGTAAAACTTTCCGGCGAAAGCATATCTCCGGAAAGAAAGGACAAATTCAACCTTTTTGAAAGCTACAGTTTTGACAGTGATGAAAAGCTCAGCGAATTCATCGGGAAACGTGGAGGAGAAAATGATACAAAAGAAGAATATACTGTCAGAGACACGCAAATTAATATCGAAAATAATTTCAGATACTCTTCTCTCGATGTTATAGGCCAGATTAGAAACTCATATATAATAGCGCAGTCGCAAGACGGTATTTATTTTATAGACCAGCACGCGGCGCACGAGCGGATACTTTTCGAAAAGATCAAGGAAAACTTCTTAATCAGAAAAAGCGAATCTCAAAACCTTCTCATACCACTTCTCTGCGATGTTACGTTGAAAGAAAAAAACATCTGGGAAAGCAACCGCGAAGACTTTGAAAAACTCGGATTCTTTGCCGAGGATTTCGGGGACGGTAGTTTACGGATAACAGCAGTGCCTGCCGTGCTTGGCAGCAGAAACCCTGATGATTTTCTCAAAAACTGCATCGAAAGAATAGACGCGAGGGGAGAAGGCAAAGATAACGGATTTATTATCAATTCAATGTTTCAATCCCTTGCATGCCACTCGGCTATCAGGGCAAATCATCGCCTCGAAAGGGAGGAGATGGACAATCTCCTCAAACAGATGGACAAAACCGTCTTTTCCACATACTGCCCGCACGGAAGAAATTCAGTCTTCAAGCTCGACACTTTGCAAATCGAAAAATTCTTCGACAGAAGATAATTTAACTTATTCCGTGGTAAAAAATTAAAATCAAAAATATTAACCTCTGAACACACAGAATACACAGGCAAAAGAACTTCGTAGTGTTTGCATTTCTTCTTTTAATTAACTAAAAAATAGGAAAGTTTTTGTTCATCCGTAAACCTTTAAAAATGGAGGTATTTTTATGGCCGGTAAAAAAACAACTAAGGGTAAAACCGTGAAAAAAACTGCTTCGAAGAAAAAAGAAGCTCTGTCAGATTCTCATCCGGGACACAGCAAACATCTATGTCACATCACAAGTACAAGAAAAATGAAAACTGTTGCCAAGCTTGCAAAAGACGCAAAATATATCTGTCATGTCTGCGGCAGGGCGGCAAAAAGCGAAAAAAACCTTTGTTCACCTTTGCCTATTAAGTTTGATTTCTTTTAATATGATTAAAAGGGATATAAGGTAACCCCTTATATCCCTTTTTAAATTCACTTATTCGAAAACACGAATCTATCGAAAATCAAAATATTATTTAATCAAACCAAGCTTACCGGCTTCATCACTGATGTCGCCAAGGCCGAGTTTTTCGAGAGTTTCCTTCTTCTGCAGTCCGGTTTCCACATCCCATCCGCGAAATTCATAGAATTCACTCAACATTCTTTCAAATCCGTCGCGGTCAAGAGTTTTTCCTTTTCTGCTGACTATCTCCTCGCCGGGACCCGGAAACTCGAGGTCGGGATCGAACATTCCAAGCACGCCTTCAGACGTTTCTACGGGTTGGGTAAAATTAAACTCGGGGATTTTGTCGTCTTTTCTCCCCGCTCTGCCCTCTCTGCCCTGAATTATGCGCTGCAGGTTTACAGACCTTTCGCCAACCTTGTAATATTCTTCCTCTGACATCTCGACTCCCGTCACAGCCGAAAAAAGCTGAGGCACAAATGTGGGATCTCCCATATATCCCTCTTCCTGGTCAGTTTCAAAGATCGGAAAATACCTGTCGCAGGAGACCATTGTTTCCTTCGCGTGCTGGCGGTTTTGAATCCTGTATGCAGCTTCCGCTTTGCCGTCATAGGTTGACAGGTCAGCTGCCTCCTCGCTTCCCCATACTCTCTTTGATATTTTTTTGAGAGTCTTGATATCGATGGGCGACATCATCCCGTTTGTGGTGTATGAAAGCACCCATTTCAGAAGCACGTAATTTACTTCGTGCAGCTGAATTATGGGATTCCTCGGCTCTGTGGCATAAAAGAGCGAAGTTATGAGAAATACCCTTCCGCCGTATGAATCATTCACATAACCGGAAGGCATGATGCGCTCGAGCGCGACCTCTTCGGCATCTTTCCCCTTTTCTATTGACGCCCTTCTTGTGCCTTCTGCCATGAGCGCGCCGAATCCTTTCTTGTATGAAATGGAATGTACGAGCTTTTCTATAAAATCAACGCTTCCAATGTCCGAGATGGGCACGCCCATCTCTTCTTCGCTTATAATTCCGCGCTTGTGGCAGTTATTTAGCCAGTTCATAATGTTTGACATTTCACCTGTGCATAGCCCGTAACGGTCGCAGAGGGAGGTGGCGAAGAAAGGCGCGTCTGTTGATTCACCGTGTTTCGCAGTATCCCAGGGAGAATAGAAAAATGCCGCGGCGCAGGTCTTTCTGACTTCTTCGAGTCCCGATTTATGCTTGAATTTCGCCCGCATGCACCCGGCAGGACAACCGAAACAGGGAGTATTCTGTCCCTTCTCAATGTCGGTGATTACAACTGTCGGTTCCGACATATAAACGCTCTCGTTAAGCCCTTTCCTCAAAAACCTTATTCTCTGATTAAGGGCTTTCAGTCTTTCACCATCGGCAACCGGCACGCCCTTGTCTCCCATTACGACAATCGCCTTGAGATTCTTCGACCCCATCACAGCACCTATGCCGTTTGATATGGTACCGCCCTGGTCGGATACGGCAATTGCAAAACGCACGAGGTTTTCACCTGCAGGACCTATCGTCACAATTCTCGCTTTGTTGCCGTGCGCTTCGCGAAGCTTTTTGAGGGCTTCATCGGAAGTTGTCCCCCACAATCCGCCTGCATCCTTAATTTCAACTTTCCCGTTTTCAACGAATACATATGAAGGTTTATCCGCCTTGCCTCTAACCTTTATACCGTCATATCCCGCAAGCTTAATCGCCGCGCCCAAAAAACCTCCGGAATTTCCGAAACCGTATTGATCAGGATATGAATGGGGAGATTTCGCGGTCATAACCCATCTTGACGACGCAGTGGCGTGAGTTCCCGTAAGCGGTCCGGGCAAAATCATCAAAAGGTTATCGGCATCAAGAGCGCCCGTATTCGCGCTGACCTCATCCCAGTAAATTCTCGATGCAAGCGCTCTGCCTCCTATATAACTGTCCGCATAATCGGGAGTCTTTTCCGCGCCTGCTTTCCCCGATGAAAGGTCCACATTTAATATTTTTCCTCTCCATCCATATTCAGTTGCCATTTTTACTCCCTTATAAAAATTAATTAATCAGCTTTCCGTTCATTCTTACCAACTGCCGAATGCGTTGCAGTATTCCGCTACTTCGTGAATCTCCCCCGCCACTTCCTTAAGCTTTTTATAGGGATACACAAATGTAAGCTCATTTTCGTTCATTCCGGTAAATGTTCTCCAGGCAAGGTCGCTTGTGGAAAATGTGGGTTTCCCCGTAACAAAGGGATAACGCACAAGAAATATACATCCGCCCGTACCGCCGAACCCCCGTATAAATTCACCCAAATAGGCATGCACCCTGTTGAGAATGTCCGCGTATTTAGGCTTCAGGAAAAGCAGTACGAGATCAGGGTCTTCCACATCTTCAAGAGTGCCCACTATCATTGAGTCGAATTTCTTTTCGGGAAAAGTCAGGGATTCGTCCAAACCATCATAATATTTCTTCGCGGTTTTTACATCCTTGTGATAGGGAAAGTTTTCGATTATTTCCTCAATCGTTTTAATATGTTCTTCGTCGGTAAGCTTTTCGCAGGAACCGGTAGATATGAGGGCTTCGGGACAGCGAACATTGCCTTTTGTAATATAAAAAGCGCGCCGGTCTGACTGTATTTCGCCTATAAGCGAACATAATCCCATCATCGTTACGCCCTCGTATTGCGGCACCATTATATTTTCGGGAAGCTCACCGTCAAAAACTCTCAGGGCGATAACTTCCTTCTCCAGTTTTAAATCTTTTTTAAGAAGACTGCTAAGCTCGTTTTTTTTCATAAGATACTTTGCACCGTTGAATTAGTTTCAGGAATATTTTTATGCCGTACAAAAAGATTTAATGTTCAAGTATAGATAAATTTTTAAAAATTTAGTCAAGAATTTTTTAATTTCAAAAGACCTATGAAATATTCTAATTATCTTTTATAAAAGCGATAATCTGTCGACTATATAGGCGCTTTATAGTAAAATTTTAGCAACTGTATAATTAACGATTTAAAAGCTCAATGGATAAAACATTAGTCAGCATAGTTATTCCCGTTTATAACGAAGAAAATATTCTCGAAAAAGCCGTCAAAAGCTTATTTGATGACCTTGCTTCTTTCAAAGACAAATACGACTTCGAACTGATACTCGCCGAAAACGGCAGTAACGACAATACGATAAAAAAAGGACAGGAATTGTCATTGGTTTATCCCGCAGTATCAATTTTCCATTATCCCGAACCTAATTACGGCCTTGCCCTTCAGGAAGGCATAAGGCGCGCAAAGGGTTTATATGTAGTCTGCGATGAAATCGACCTTTGTTTTCAGGACTTTTACCAAAATGCCCTCAGGGAATTTGAAGAAAACAATGCCGAAATGGTAATCGGCTCAAAGGCGATGAAAGGCGCAAAGGACAACAGACCCTTCAAAAGGCGCCTTGCCACATTCGTGCTAAACAAGCTTTTATGGATATTTCTCGGATTCAGTGGTACGGACACTCACGGTGTAAAAGCTTTCAAAAAAGACGCTCTTATGCCCGTTTTGGACAGATGCGTAGTGGCCAAGGATATATTTGCAAGCGAATTTGTCATCAGGGCGGAAAAAGCCGGCATAAGAATAAAAGAGGTGCCTATGACTCTCGACGAAAAACGCACCCCCTCTATAAGACTGAGAAGACGTGTATTCAAGGCGTTGATGAATATCCTGACGCTTTTCTGGAATATTAGAATTAAAAGAAACTGAAAGTGCTGATGTGTCCATTACCAAAATTTCTTCCGTAAATATCGATGTAGACCCCGTTGTCTGCTATTACGAAATCTACGGCATAAACAAAAACACGGGCGAAGACAACGCCCTCTACATGAAAGCGATACCCCGCTGTCTCGACCTTTTAAAGAAGCACGATATCCGGGCGACTTTTTTTATAACTGCCCGTGAGAATAACGAATCAACAATTCAAATGATAAAGAGGATAAGGGAAGAAGGCCATGAAATCGCAAGCCATAGCCATTCGCACGATTACGGACTGGCGAAAATGCGCGGCAATGAACTTGACGACGACTTGGGAAAAAACGAATCCTTCATTGAAGGAATAACAGGTGAAAAACCGGCAGGATTCAGAGCGCCCGGATATAACATTTCATCGGAGTTAATCGGCATTTTGAAGAAAAGGGGGTACTCCTATGACAGTTCCTCTCTTCCCTCTCCGCTCTATTTTTTCGGAAAATGGTTTTTCCTAAAGCTGAAAAAAATATTGAAGACTGAATCAAAAAGTTATATTCACAGCCAATCCACTCCCTTTGACAGCAGTCACCCTTACCGCCTGGGAGATTTGCCCGCAAGAAGCGATAAAAATTCCGCGCTGATTGAATTCCCCATATCATCGATCTTTTTGGTGCCTTTTATAGGAACGACAATTATACTTCTTCCCCGAATCATTCTAAGCACGCTCATCTCATTTTTAAGCAGGAAAAAGTTCATAAATATCGAACTCCATATGATTGACTTCGCGGACAAAAGCGATTCCCCCGTCTATAATCCCATCCTCGCTCAGCACCCCGGTCTCAAACAAAGCGCTGAATCAAAGGCGGAGAGTATCGGTTATGTGCTCTCCGTGCTTAAAAAGAAGGGATATTCCTTCAAAACCCTTGCCGACTGTACAAAATACTTTTAAGCGCTGTATTGAAGTCATATCCTGCTATGCTGACTTCTCAGGATTTTTTCTGGAAATATTAATTTTAATAGATTAACTTTCAGGAAATTTTTTAACTAACTTTAAGTTCAGGAATAAAATGGGGCACAAAGACCACAGGGAAAAAGCGAAAATAAAGGCAAACTGCTTTATCATAACAGTTAGCGATACGCGCACAGATGAAACCGATACAAGCGGAAAGCTGATTTCTGAAGAATTGACAAATGCCGGACACACCGTCGTATCTAAAATAATTCTTCCCGATGAGCCGGAAATAATCAAAAACACCGTCATTGAAGAATCAGGAAAAGATAATATAGACGCAATCATCTTAAACGGCGGTACGGGCATATCACTCAGGGATTCTACCTTCGAAGCGATTGAAGGCATTCTCGATAAAACACTCACCGGATTCGGTGAAATATTCCGCCATTTAAGTTATGAGGATATCGGTTCCGCCGCGATAATGTCGCGCGCGACGGCAGGCATTAAAAACGGAAAAGTAATCATTTCCATTCCCGGTTCACGAGGTGCTGTTTCCCTTGCTCTCGAGAAACTTATCATTCCCGAACTTTCCCATATACTTTGGGAATTGAGAAAGCACCTCTCCGCTAATGAAACTTGATAAAGGACTAATCCCCATATTATTTGCCGTAACTCTGACGGGTTTCGGTATGAGTTTTATCACTCCGATTATTCCCCTCGTACTCAAAGATGCCGGCATCAATCTAATGACAATCGGGCAAATCGGCTCGACATTTTTTTTCACCTTCACCGCGGCAACGCTTTACGTGGGAAAACTCGTTGATAAGGCGGGAAGCAGAACGATTATAATTACCGGCTTGCTGCTCTATGGTGTCCCTGCCCTTTTTTTCCCTCTTGTTCATACGACAGCGCTTTTTTACCTGATTCGCGGTATTCAGGGCGTAGGAAATGCCTGCCTCTTTGTGGCAACGGAGGCGGCAATAAATATTCTTTCCTCTCCAGAAAACCGTTCAAAAAATATGGCATATTACACTCTCGTTTTCGGACTGGGATTTGGTCTTGGTCCCGTCATAGGCGCGTCTCTCTTTGATGTATGGCGCGAACTTCCTTTCTTCTTCTGCACATCGATGTTCATTGCGTCCACAGGCGCGATAATGGTTTTCTTCAGCGAACAAAAAGTTGAAAAAAAGGAAAAACGCTTTGCAATGTTAGAGCTTGTCAAAATTCTCAAAACACCCATTCTTGCGGGATGCTCATATGCTTTTATTGAAGTAAGCATCGGAGTATTCCTGTCGCTTTATCTCGATTCAATAAATATCCGCGGCGCGGCGCTTGGAACTATTTTTATGTTTTTCGCGGGGGGCGGAATGTTGTCGCCTGTGCCCATAGGACATATATCAGACAGAATCGGAAAGAGAAAATCTCTCTACATTCTTGCGGGAATTCTTGCCTGCCTCACATTTTCATTCAATCTTTCACCCAATTATTATACTATTCTCGGGCTTATTTTCGGAGTGGGATTCGTCGCGGGAGGAATCTATCCCATAGCTCTTTCACTCATCGCTGACCTTGTTCCCGCCGAGCAGATGGGCGCGGCAAACTCCACATTCTCCTTCGCTTTCGGTTTCGGAAGCATCATAGGTCCAATAGTTACGGGAGCGTTCACAAATTATCTCGGCATCAAATTTCTTTTTTACCCAATGTGCGCGATGGGATTCATCTTCTTCATCATAATGCTTCTCGAATCAAGGAATGCTAATTAGCCTGGTTGATATTACCGGTGAAAAGCCCTCCTCCGTGCGACCCAACATATAGATAATCGGGATTGAGCGGATTGATTCCCAGATAGTCTATATAGAGGTGCGGCGGTGAATCGATTTTTGACCAGTTGCTTCCGCCGTCTGTGCTTTCAAAAATGCCAAAATCGGGATTCTTGCCGCTTGCCCACCACTGCGATGCCGCGGCAAATATTCTGTTTGAGTTTGACGGGTCGATGACCGCGGCAAACATATATCTTTTATCAAGGATGAGATTCCAGTTCTGCCCGCCGTCGGTGCTCTTGTAGAGTCCGCCTTTTTTCCATTTTTTACCGAGGGCGCAGGCATAAAGCGTATTCGCGTTGTTTTTATCAGCTATGACATCTATCACATCTGATTTTCCGATTCCTTTGAGTTTAACCCATTTATTTCCTGAATCAGTTGATTTGTATAATCCGCCCTTCTTGCCGTTGAATGAGTTGATGCCCGCGTAAAGAGTACTGCTTTTTGAAGGGTCAAATACAATGCTCCATACCCCCTTTTTCTTTTTGCCAAAGCCCGAAGATGATGGCTTCCACGATGCGCCTCCGTCAACAGACTTGTAAATTCCCCTCTTATACACAGCGGCAAAAACCGTTCGTGATGATGTTTGCGAAGACGGGTCTATGATAATTTTCGCCGCACCGCCCGGAAATCCCGATTTCTTGTTTCCAACGACAGACCAGTTTGCGCCGTAATCGGTACTTTTTAAAATATAACCCTTTGTCGATGTGTATCCTCTGTCAGTGGCAATCCCCGAAGGCGCCAGACTCATAAAAATTGTCGAAGTTACCGCGGGGTCGATTGCAATCGAGCTTACCGCGTCGAAATCTTCGGCAACTTTATTAACGCCCGTGGGATAAATAAATGAACTTCCACCGTCTTCAGTACGCCAAACACCGATGTCCTCATAACCGATATAATACCTGTCCTTGTCATCGGGGTCAAAAGCGACGGTATAGGCATACGTGGGCGCAAGTCCCTCGCCGTGATACTTTTTGTTCCCCAAATCCGTCGTGTATGCCTGCACCCATTTCTCGCCTCCGTCGGTTGTCTTGAAAACCGATGTTTCACCATAAACTATAATATCAGGGTTGCTTTCCGATACGCACAAATAACTTGCTCCCTCCTGATTCCACCATTTGAAAAGCCAGCCGAATGTCATATTCTTTTCTTTTGAAAGGAAAGTCCACGTGGCGCCTCCGTCTGTCGTTTTATAGACTCCCAATGGTTTTTTCTTCCACACCCAGTTGCCCGCATATGCAGTGTCAGGGTCGGCGGGACTGATTTTTATCTCGGAAAAAGGTACTTCAGGCAAATCCCCTTTGGCATTTTTCCAGCTCGACGCGAGATTGTCTGAGCGGTAGACACCGAGCTTTTTTTTACGCTTGTTATAGGAAATTATATATATTGTGAGAGTGCCGTTTTTATAAAGTGAATCCATCATACGAATGTTCTTTACGGAAATCCCTGAATTCGCTTTTTGCCAGTTTTCCCCTCCGTCTGTGCTCTTGTAAACGCCTTTTCCGGTACCAACGATTATTGTCCGTGACGAAGGCGATGAATCGGGGTCTATGGCGACACCGTAAATAACCGCTTTCCGGTGAAATCCGCTGCTTATCTTCTCCCAGTTTTGTCCACCGTCGGTACTTCTGTAGAGTTCACCCTTGCCGTCCATATCTGTATCGAGCTCGCCGATTCCCGCGTAAACGATATTATGGTCCGCGGGGTCGATTGCCAAAGCGCCGAAACTTCTGCTTTTTTTAAAAATCCTTGTCCAGGACGCGCCTGCATCAGTAGTCTTGAAAACACCTCCCCATCCCGCTGCATAGAGAATATTGTAGTCCGTATGGTCTATTATAATGTTTTCGATTCCGTAGGCATCAGCGCTTGTAGTTGAAGAAGCGAGACCATTATTTGCTTTCGTCCAGGTCGCTCCTCCGTCTGTCGTCTTGTGGATACCCGCCACATCACTTCCTATGTACATAATATTGGCATTATCAGGCTGAATGGCACAGGACATTAAATAACCGCCTCCGCCCGGACCGATATTTTCCCACTGCACCGCGGAAGCAGGCAATGTGCAAAATAAAAAAACAGAAATAAAGAGCGGAAGACAAAAGAATTTTTTCATATTATTTCCCCAGTGATTAGATAGTTTTGATTCCCATGATTTTAAATATAAAAAATAAAAGTTTTTTACTCAAGGCAATAAATGATAAAATTTTCTCAAGCATATGTAACTTTAAAAGGGATAAGCTAATATTTCCGAAAGTGCCTGTCATTGAAAAAAAATATATCATTGCGATTCTCATAGCAGTTTCCCTGATCACCTATTGCAACACGCTCAACCACGACTTTGTTTGGGATGACGTGGATATTGCCCGGGACAATCCTGATATAAGAAGCATAGGCAATATTCCTAAACTTCTGCTGTCACCTTACGGGCATCCTTCGCAGTTCGGCAAGGATATACTCTTTTACCGTCCGGCGATAATGATTTCATATGTGGCGGATTACAGTATATGGGGAGTTGACGGGAGAGGTTTCCATTTAACCAATATACTTCTGCACTGCCTTGTGACTCTGGCAGTCTTCCTTCTGATTTTAAAGATAGACGGAAACATCGAAGTATCTTTCATAAGCGCTCTCATCTTCGCTTCGCATCCGATTCATACTCAATCAGTGGCGTGGATTTCCGGAAGGACAGATATTTTATGCGCGCTTTTCTACATTATCGCCTTCTACCTTTTTATGGAATCACGGGGCAGAAAGGGATTTCCCTCACATCTTTTTCTCTCTTTGTCATCTCTCTGCTTTTTTGCCTCACTGCTTTCAAAGGAAATGGCAGTAACCCTTCCTCTCGCGCTGATACTTTACGAAATCATTTATAATGAGGGCGCAGTCGCTGAGTTTTTAAAAAAGAAACTCTTCGCCTATTTTGCGTTCATTCCCGCTGTTGTCCTTTACTTTTTTTTGAGGATTGAAGCGATGGGAGTAAATTTCATTCCCTCATCATCTGCTGATTCAGTGGCGCGGAGAATTTCGCCAATGTTTGGAGTCCTTAGCGACTATATACAGTTACTGCTTTTCCCCTTTAACCTTAACACACTCTATCCTCCGGGAAAGTCTTATGGAATTTCGGCGTGGACTCTTTTATTTCTCATTCTTACCGCATTGTTTCTGATTGTCCTTTATTCTCTCTTAGGCAGGTTCAAAAAACTTTTACTTTTCGCCTTTTGCTGGAGCGCGGCGGTATTTATTCCCATATCGAACATCATTCCCTTCTCGCCCAATGTAAAGAGCGAGCATTTTCTTTATCTGCCTTCTGTGGGAATCGCGCTGATTGGGGGAATATTCATTTCCGGCATGCTGAGGAATTTTCAAAACAGGAAGAAAATTGCCCTTCAGGTGATTACCGCCATGCTTTTATCAATCACGGTGATTTCCTATTCATCAATTTCCTTTGCAAGGAATAAAATCTGGAAGAATGAATTGACGCTTTTCTCCAACCAGGTAGAAATGAATCCGAAATTCGCGCGCGCAAGATTTAATTTGGGTCTTGCATATAAGGCAAAGAGAGATTTGGAAAACGCCATAAAGCTGTTCAATTCCGCAATAGCTCTAAATCCAAAAATGAGTTACGCCTATGTGAATATTGGGAATATTTATTTTGATAAGAACGATATTGACAATGCTTTGACTTATTACCTGAAAGCGCTCGAATTAAATTCTGCTGACGGATACCTTCGAAACAATCTCGGCGTAGTCTTCGCAATCAAAGGTAAATCCCGGGAAGCATTGAAGGAGTTTGAAGAATCGATAAAGTTGAATCCGGAATACATTTCTCCGTACATAAACATTGGAAACCTTTACGCCATTGAGGGCAGTTACGATAAATCTCTTTTTTATCTGAACAAAGCGATAGAATTGGATAAAACAGCGGAAAACAAGGCTTATATCGTGCGGGCATCAGTATTTATAAAAAAAGGAGAGCTTGAAGATTCCGAAAATGACCTCGATTACGCAAGCGACCGTTTCACCAATAAGGCGGATTTCCTGAAGCAGTTAGCCGATGCTTATTACAAATCCGGAAAATACGCGAACTCTTTGAGGGTTTACAAGAAAGCGAGAAACCTCGACACTAAAGACGCGTCACTTGAAGAGAAGATAAGGACCCTTGAAAACTTTCTCACCGCAAAAAGAGGCGGTTGAAAACCGCACCTGCTCTTAAAATCCGCACCTAAAGTTTTACCACAGGTGGCAGAATCATAGATGAAATAGTCTCGAGGGGAAGACCCTTGCCAAAGACAAACTTACTGCTTGCATCTTTAAGAATAATAAACTCCGTTATCCTGTAACGGAACAGATACATCCTTTCCTCATCTTCAGCATTGAAATGTCTGTCATTGAATTTCGACAGACAGTCAAAAAAGCCTTCGAGTAGCGAGAGGAGCATATCAAAAACAAATTCCGCGTCGTCTTTGTCTGCCTTGATTTTCATTCCTATTCCTTTTTCACCCTTGAATTCCCAATCCAAATCCTGCCACATGGCATCATAAGCCCTCATAACTTCATTCTTGTCCTTGCCGTATTGGGAAATTTTCGAGTCAACGATATCACGCAGGGGATTGATTATTTCTCCCTCATCCTTCATGGGAAATATGCTCAAATAACCGCCAAGTGTATCTGATTCATCTTCGATTACGCGATTTTCAAGGTTGAGGTATGCCACGGGAAGCAGAGGATTTGAAGGATAGACATTCAACTGGCAACTGTTTAGTTTCATAGGATTCACGACTTCATTTCCGGGTCCTGTGATTTTTTTGTCCACACTAAGTCTGATTCGTCCTATCGATGCCTTCTGCACGGACTCACCCCTTATTATGGAAATATTGAAACTTCCCTCCTCCACATTCCATTTCTTTTCTTCCCATTCCCTGCCTCCGTCAATGGCAGAAGCCATTTCCTGAGTTACGCTCCTCATTTTTCCGAATTTTTCTTCCATATCCATAGTATTGCCCCTTTATATAGATAATGAGTTTTAAATGGTTTTTAACCAGAAAAATAATGTAACATCAACAGTGAAAATGCCGGCGCCTGTTATTGAATAGCGCTGACGGGCTTATTCATTCCAAATAATGGCACCGGAAACAAATATAACAGGGCAAATATAGTTTAAAAATATCAAAGGTTATTTATGAAATCTTTCATTTTCTTTGAAGTCTGCGTGCTGGGGGTTTTTATAATTACCCTGTGGCATTCCACGAGGCGTACGCCCTGTCACCGCGCTGAGGTTGCCACCGCCTTTCTTTACGCGCTTTTGTTCGAAGAGCTCGATATGCTTTTTTTCAAAACCTATCACTATGGAGAAGGTTACACGCTTGTTATAGGTAATGTGCCCATTGTAATCGCCCTCGCCTGGTCAATAATCATTTACAGCGGTATGCAGGTTACCGATGCCTACCACCTTTCGGAATTTATCAGACCCTTCGCCGATGCCCTGCTTGCCGTGCTGATTGACCTATCCGTTGATGCCGTAGCTATTCGACTCGGATACTGGCACTGGAAAATACCCCTTTCGGAAGGATGGTTTGGTGTGCCTGCGGGAAACCTTTATGCGTGGATGTTTGTAGTTTTTTTCTTTTCACTCTTTTGCAGGATTATTAGAAAACTCTGGATGAAAAACAGGAAGTTCCTCGCGCTCATTTCGGTTGTGCCTTTTTTATCCTACGCGGGACTTTTCACCGGAATCCTGTTAATTGGAAGCTTCAATAATTATTTCAACCTCGATGAAAACACGAAACTTCTCACATTCATTGCCATAGTCTTCACTTTTATCCTTATTCCACTTATAGATTCACGACGAAGGAAGGAATTAATAAATTCGGATATTCATCCTGTAATCTTTTTCATACGCCTGTGCCTTCACTTATTTTTCATTATCGAACTCTTTTACAACCGACTCTATATCCACACTCCCGCACTGCTTGCCGTGGCTTTTTGCGCCCTTTTTATCGAAATCGCCCTTCACAGAAAAGTTGCACTCTAATTCGCGTTATAACCTTTGGCTTGGAAATATTTATAAAATCAGATATGTATTCTGAAAAACAACGCCGAACACGATTTCATTTAAAAGGAGAAAGAATGATGGAAAAACAATCATTGCCCGAATATTGCTTCGATGCGCTTTCAAAGGAAATACCCCTTGAAAGGATTACCGGTCTTGAAGACCTTGAGCAACTCCGTCTCCCCGACGGCAAAGACGGGGGAACTATAAGAAAATACAAGGGAGAAGGAATAGACAATGTATCAATGGTACATTTTAAATTCGGTGAAGGAATTCCCGTGCCTCACAGAAACAATCAGATTGTAACCGATGCCGAACTTTTCGTAGTAAAACCGGACTACGCTTACAAGATACCTTCGTGGGGAATAAACACAATCATTGCAAAGGATGGCACATATTACTTTGACACGGATTTTTCCTTCGGATTTGACCTTGTTACGGACTACGACTTCACTATGAAATACATCGACGCCTTCAGTGATGTTTTCAAAACCTATTCAACGGAAAAAGGGCTTAAGGTAATCCCCGTTCACGAAAGGACGACCTGGGTACGCACACACACATCGCCCATATTTATGATTGCCGAAACAACCGTTGAAAAATCCGGAACTGTAAAAAGTCTTGCCGGAGAGTATATAAAGCTTTGGATTAGAATGTTCAGAGAATCTGAAAACGGCGGCGATGAATTGAGAAAGAAACAACAGGCTCGGATTATGGCACAGTTTGCCGGAATGCGTGACACGGACAGGATGGGAAAAGTCATAAAGGATGTCTACGGCGAAGAAAACTTCGGCAAGTTTATGAAGGCAATGATGTAAGGCGAAATATCGAAAGAATTTCCGGCATCCATCGTTTCAGTTGATTTTTTTTTTGCTGACGCCTTCACACTATTGCATCACCCCTTGATTATAAACTTTGAAAGTGATACTCTCCGACTTTAAATTTAAAATTAAATTCGGATATGGCAGAAAACAATAACCCGACCCCCTCAAAGGCATATGTCTGTATCGCCGGAATTATTTTACCCGGTGCGGGATATTTCATACTCGGTAAAAAAATAAGGGCATTGATTACATTTCTCGTAGTCACTTCCCTGTCAATTGCGGGATTTTACATTTTAGGGTCGTTTTTTCTTCCTGAAGGCGAATTGAGCAATCCCGGACTTTTTGACATAATTCAGCTTTCGGCAGTTACGATTCAGTTGTTTGACGGCATCATATTCTGGATATGCAACTTCACAGTAAAGGGGTTGAAGGGTGTCCTCGCATTCGATGAGATAGGAGGTACATATCTGCTTGTTGCCGGAATATTGAATATTCTCACTATATTTGACAATTACGACATCTGTATAAATAAAAAACAATGAATACTTCAGGATTTGTAATATCATTCATATTTCTCGTATCCTGTATATCCACTTTATGGGGAATCATTTCCTATGACGCAAACTCTGTGGGGACAAAAGAGGCGGTAAAAAGCGGCTTATATGCTTTTTCCGCAATTTGCGGTATTGCCTTAACGATTGCTGTAATAATAGAGTTAATTTCAGCTTAAAGTCGCGTTTTTAATTTAGTGCCTCTCCGTATACATACAATGAAATGTCGTATTTTCAGATTTTTAATTCGCGCGAAAGCAAAAAATCAGATAATGATTTCTTTTTCATATCTTCATCTCTTGCACAACTGACTCTGTCTCTTTTCCTGGAAACTAAAAGAGTGAATCCTGCGAAGTTTCTATGAAAGGCGTGAATTTTTTATACAGGTCTGAAAGTTTCCGGCAGTAATATTCCACATTCTCGTCAGGGTCATTCCTGTCCCACTCATATGTAAGTTTTGAGTTATCGTAAACAGTTACTCTTTTTTTACTTCCCGTGACATAGTAGGATATCTGGTCGCCTGCCTGATAGTTTCTTCCGGATTTTATGGCAAGTTCATAGGGCGCGGACTGATTTCTTTTTTTTAGTACAACCTTCTGTCTGTATGAATCAAGGGAATCAGAAAGGGTTTCTGTCTTGGAGAGCAGTTCGACATCAAAGGCGTGCCCCCTGATTTTTTTTATATATTCCCTGTAAAGTTTTTCCACCTCACCGAATTCTCCCGTAAGCATCAGATTTATCATCTCTCTGAGAAACTGCCTTTGAAATTTTTCGAGTCCTCTTGATTTCAATCCCGACCCTTTTATTGACAATTTCCCCTTATAGTCGAGCAGAGCGTAATTTTTCATCTTGTAGCTGAACATTGCCCTGTATTTTCCGTCAAATTCCACTTCGATTCCTTTGGGAAGAAACTGCGAAAGTTCACTGATTAGTTTCTCCTCATCTTCCGCGCCTTTTATATTTTCAGCAGGGATGAAATATATTCCATCGGTATCGATTTCAACTGGACGGCATTTTCTCTCCTCTAACCATTTTATCATTTTCTTTATGATATCCCGTCCGCGCGCGGTAACCTCTCCCGCTTTTTCATAGTCCGCAAAATTCGAAAAACCTGCCGCGAGATAGCCGTAAAAGGAATTGATAAGAATCTTGAATTCCCTCTGAAGAGCGTCGTAGTATTTGTTTTTTATATCATCCTTCTCCGAAAGCGCCATCTCCTTTGCTCTTATTCTGAAATCCTTCAAATCTTTTAAAAGGGAGTGAAAAATCAGCAGTGAATCGCTTGACGGACCAATGTTATAATTCAGCATAAGAGATGGATAAAGCGACCGCACATCACAGTGAAGCACTCTTTTCACAATTCCTGTAATAAAAACATCCGTGTATCCCCCTTCGATATTGCTTCGCTCACCGGGTATTTGAGGTATGGAGTGAGAACGGTAAATATATTCACGGAGAAAAAGAGAGTTAATCTTTGCGGCGTTTCCCCGTATAATTACATTCTGATAGGAATAGGGAAATATCTGCGCTTCTATGAAATAACCCTCTCCGAATATCCCGGCAAGCGCCCTTGTTTCGAAGACATCATCAAGGTTGTATTTCATAAGTTGTTCGGGATTCGTATCGAATATTTCGGCAATTCTTTTCCCTTCGATATAAGTCCTGTCCGATGAAGCCACTCCCATCTGCTTCGCCACGCTTTTCAAGCCGTATTCATCGAGCTCGCGCGCCGATATATCGTATGCCTGCGCCAAGAACCATGTATCCACTACGTGCCTTCCGTAAATATCCCACTTTGGATAGGAAATTGCCCGCTCGGCAAAGGCGACCCTCGAAGAATGGGATTTTACAGCTTTTCCTCCCCTGCCCCATTTCAGCTTAATCTTGTGCATTCCGGCGCGTGTCTTTATGTATTCAAAATCAAATCTAAATATATTATGCCCCTCGATAACATCGGGATCTTTTTCAGCAATGAGGTCATTGAGTTCTTCAAGCATTTCCGGTTCCTCTTTTTTTGAACCGTCAATCACATAACTCCACCCTCTGTTATCCGATAATCCTATGGATATGATTCTGTCCCCTTTTCTTGCCGCATTTGAAAACTCAAACCCTTTTTCGCAATATGTTTCTATGTCGAGCTGAATCCTGTGGATATCTCCCATTGACATACCCTTAAAAAGAGTCTTGCCGCTCAACAGAAGATATTGATGCACAGGGTCATTGATAAACATATAGGGAGACAGGAGGGGCGACATTGTTTTACGAGACAGTTTTCTGAGATAATCCTTAGCCCTCAGACAGGCGCTCCACGAGGGGAAGGAAACTAAATACCTGAAGAAGTTGCCGCCTTCAAGTTCTCTGACTTCATATTTTTCATTTAACTCAACAAGGTAATCTTCATTCTCAAGCAGTATGAAGGGATCGAAATTTTCCTGTCTCGATGTAAGTTTTCCATCTTCTCTTTTAAATATCTCTACGACAGAATCGCCCGCCAGTTCAACGGCGACGATTGATTCTTCCCTGTCGTGGCCAAAGAGAAGTTCGTTTTGTGAAAAGTTTTTGAGTTTATCCATTGAAATCGTCCTGTAATTTTTTCCCTGCTAACTCTACAACCGGATATCCCTTTTGTCCACTCTCTTATTGCACGAAGCAGGGAGAGTGATAGAATATTCCTTAGTTATTTGTTTATACATATCAACAATAGGCGCTCATTTTAATTGAAAGGAAAATCGATGAAAAATACTGAAAAAGGAAAGGGTTTTGCCACAATAGAATCATATATCAAAGATAACAACACACTCGTGCTGTCAACGTGCAGAGAGAATATCCCGCGCGCAACGCCTCTTGTATATAAATTCGTCAGGGGAAGATTTCTCATAGTAAGCGAAGAGGGGGAAAAATTCGAAAACATCGATTCGGGAAGCAGGATTTCATTCGCAGTAACGGATAAATTCGAGAGTTTCGGAAAGTCCCGGGGTTTTCAGGCATGGGGCACAGTAAATATTACCGTATCATCGGGAGAAAACTTCCTGAAACTCGCCGAAGAATACGGATTGCCGAAAAAAATGATTGAGGCAAACGGTCTTCAGAATTTTCTGAAAATTCTCGAGATAATTCCCGACAAAATCGATTATATGGATTCGGAAGTAAAAAGGGGATTCAGGATACTTTGGAAAAAACCAGTTGACGGACAGTTCGCTGAAACAATATTCCACGAACTTGAAGAAGTAGAGAAAATAACACTGGAAAGATATTACCCTGAAGAGATAACGAGGGAAAATCCGATTCTCTTTATTCACGGCGCTTTCCACGGGTCGTGGTGTTACCATTATTTTCAAAAATATTTTGCCCGTCTCGGATTTGATACCTATGCCGTAAACTGGAAGGGACATTACCTTTCGAAACCCGATCCGCAACTTGGTAAAAGAAGCATCGCAGACGCAGTGGAGGATTGTGAAAAATCGGCAAAAAAACTTTTCAAAAATTCTCCGATTCTTGTGGGGCACAGTATGGGCGCGCTTATATCCCTTGTTTTCGCCGGGCGTAACGAAACAAAAAAAGCGGTTCTTCTCGACGGCGCGCCCTACCGGAAAATATTCCTCGACGCTGGACTCGACAAGGTAATGACGCCTGAAGGAATTGAAAGCAATTTCTCAGTTACCAAAGATTACAGGTTTTCACTGAGCGATGAGAAAGCATCGTTTAATTTCTTTGCTCCTGACCTGACGGGAGCAGAGGCAATCAGAAGATATCTGACTTTGGTACAGGAGGAGTCGGGCACCATACTTACAGATGTATTCACCGGAAAGATCGAAGTTAAAAAGGAAAAAATCAAATGCCCACTTTATATTTTAGGGAAAGCTTTTTCACCTACGGGACACCGCCTCAATGAAATGAAAGCGAAAGATTTATCTGCGAAAGACTGCCGTGTTTTCGAAAATATGTCCCACGATATGATGCTTCAGAAAAACTGGAAGGATTATGCCGATATCATTCTTGATTGGATTGAGAATGAGAAGCATTATTAAAATAATACACTATATCACATAATTATTTATTATCTTGCATAATTGTCATAAATAATATAATAAATATTTCGATAGAAAGTCATTTTAAAACTGCACTCCCTCTTTATTCAGAAGACGGTTGAGAAAAAATGGACAAGTTGAAAACAAGAATTGAAAAAGCCAACAAGGTTACGTGGACCGGCTTTTTTGTCAACACGATTCTTATGATTTGCAAGCTGTCTGCGGGCATAGTTGGAAAAAGCGAAGCAATGATAGCCGATGGTATCCACTCATTGTCAGACCTTGGGACAGATATGGTAGTCCTCTTCGGATTTCGGTTTGTGGGAAAACCGCCTGACGAAGATCACGATTACGGTCACGGAAAGTTTGAAACTCTCACCGCGACGATAGTGGGTATTATCCTTATAATCGTAGGATTTGGCATTATTTGGGCAAGTGCGGTAAGCATATATGATTTCATTAAGGGAATACCCCTTGAAAAACCGGAATGGATTGCCTTTTATGCCGCCCTTCTTTCCATTGTTTCAAAGGAAATACTTTACCGCTACACGATTTCCACAGGCAGAAAAATTAACAGCCAGGCAATCATTGCCAACGCGTGGCATCAACGCTCGGATGCCCTATCATCGGTAGGCGCGCTTATTGGCATAGGAGGCGCAATCCTTCTCGGCGAAAAATGGTATATCCTCGACCCTGCGGCGGCAATTTTAGTAAGCATACTAATTATAAAAGTCGGTATAGAAATCACCAGAAAGGGCACAAGCGAGCTTCTCGAATCATCTCTTGACGGCGAAGAGGAAAATAAAATACTGAGCATTGCAAACAATGTGGCAGGCGCTGAAAACCCCCACAAATTAAAAACGAGAAAGGTGGGCAACAACATTGCTATTGACATTCACATCGAAGTTAGAGAAGATTTAACTATTACCGACGCGCATAATATTGCATCTTCCGTTGAAGACAGACTTAAAAATACCTTCGGTGATGAAACGCACATTTCAGTGCATATTGAGCCCGCTAAAACATAATTAACTTTTTTATTTTTCGGAGGTTTGACAAAAGATGAATCGCCCATTCAAATTGAATCGTTTCCTTTTACAATTCCTGATCGCTTTTTCATTACTGCCTTTTATCTTCTCCTGCAATTCCGGAATTGAAAAAGCCAGAAAATCTGCAGAAGCGGCAAAAGAAGCCGTTGGAAAATCAGGAGCTTATAATTTTTTCCCCGGCAAATATAAAAAAGCGTTAAACCTGATGAAAAAAGCCGGCAACAAGACGAAGAAACAGGAGTTGGAAAAAGCGGGACGTTTTTATGATATGGCAAGAAAGAAACTTCTCGAAATAAACGGCAAAGGAGAAAATAAAAAATCAAGCCTTGAAGAAAGTATACAATCTGTTACCGCGGAAATTGATACCGCGAAGGAAAAAGCAAAGGCAAGCATAGACGCCATTAATGATTCCTGCGTAAGCGATATATCAGGCAAAGTTCTCGGAAAAACAAGCTCTGCAAAATCTGTTGTGCTGAAATATTTTGATAAACTCAAAAACAAAGCACAATCAAAAATAAAAAACGCGGAAGAGCAACTTACCAAAGTGACTGAATTGCAGGGCGACGACAAGTTAAAGAAAAAGAACAGAAAACTTAAATCCATTCTTGAAACTTATACCACCGCGTCACAGATAGCTGATGAAATATGCAAGAAAACGGAATCGAGTACGCTGAAAGCTATTAAGAAAAAGTCAAAGCCCGCCAAAGAAAAAAAGAAAAACCGGACACCCTAAAAAAGAATAAAAACAAAAAATCCGCTACGAACACTATACCGGCACAGTAATTGTTTCGCGGGGGTGGTGGAAATCCGGAAACCTTAATCTTCTCTGAGATAGGTGATTATTTCATTTTCGAGCATTTGCCTGTTTTCGGTGTTAAAAATATGCTGACCATGGGCATCGCCTTTAAAACTTTTCAGCTTTTTTTGGCCTGTCGCCTTACCAAACATCTTCTCTATGCGGGAGGCAAGCTTTTCATTTTTGCTGTAGAGAAATAACGCCGGAATACCAACTTCATTTATTCTGTTATGAGGCGGAGGTGACAGAAGAATAATTTTATCGATAGTTCTCTCATTATCATTCAATACGGCATCGATTGTCGCAATCGCGCCCATACTTGCGCCTGTTACGCATACCTTTTGAATTCCCTTCTCCTTCAAATATTTCACCCCTCCAAGCACATCGGGATATATCGATTTTTTGCCTTCCCTGCCTTCGACGGAATTGCCGTAACCGCGGAAGTTGAACGACAACGCCGTAAAACCTTTCGATGAAAGCAATTGGGCAAAATCATACCAGCTTTCCCTGTCAAATATCATTCCGTGGGCAAGGACAACTCCCAGAGGTGACGAATAATCTCCGAAAACCGACGCTTCTATGAGCGCTCCGTCAACGGTTTTAAAAGTTATCTCATCATATTTCTTCATTTCACAACTCCATTGCGTTGACAACAACGCGGCAGTTAAGAGAAATATCACTTTTTTTCTCATAAGAACAATTAACCTGATAAAATGTGAATCGCGTTCATTACAAACATTTTAATTATACTAATGAATCTTACTTTGATATACAATTATTCCAATAAATCGCCTATTCTGTTTGTGACTGATGTTAAACTGTTTAAGAGGAGAAAAGTCATGAGAAGAAGCTTTTATCCCGTTGCCATCTTTATTTTTTTATCCTTATTTCTTTCTTTTACAGCATTCTGCGAGCAGAGGATAATCAGAATTCCCGATAAATCGACAATCACCACAATTGCCGGTTGCGCAAAGATGGGGCTTGTTGACGGCGCAGGCGAAACAGCGCGCTTTAATGTTCCCATACGCCTCGCAGTTGACCACAGCGGAAATGTTTTGGTATCTGACATCTTCAATAATTCCATCAGACTGATTGACAATAATGGCATTGTCAAAACACTTGCAGGCAATATCGAGGGAGGATATATCGACGGTCCCGCGAAAGACTCCCGTTTCGGCACTCCCCACGGAGTTGCCGTTGACAGCAAAGGCATTATTTACGCAACAGACCTTCTCTCATCCACGATACGCAAAATAACCCCTGACGGAATAGTTTCCACATTTGCCGGCGCGGGCACTCCCGGCTATAAAGACGGCAAGGGAAAAGAGGCAATGCTAAACAATCCTCACGCCATTGCCATCGACTCCGGTGACAATCTCTTCATCGCTGACATAGGCAACAATCTCATAAGAAAGATTACACCTGAAGGAGTAGTTTCTACCGTAGCGGGAAACCTGAAGGCAGGATACAGGGACGGCAAGGCGCTTGAAGCGCAGTTTAACATGCCAATCGATATCGCTCTTGACGCTGACGAAAACATAATCGTATGCGACATTAAAAACTCGAGAATAAGAAAAATCTCAAATGGTGCCGTTACCACTATCGCCGGAAACGGCAACAAAGGGTATCGCGACGGACCCCTGTCCGAAGCGGAATTCGGCGGCCCTCACGGAATAGCCATTGACGACAGAGGAATCATATATATCGCCGAACTTTACAACAACGTAATCCGCTGTATCAAACCTGACGGCAAAGTTTATACCGTCGCGGGAAGCGGGGGAAAAGGCGATTTGGACGGAGATGAAAATACAGCACAGATGAATGAACCCGGTGGTCTGGCAATAGACAGAAAAACCGGAACAATCTATATTGCTGACCTTTACAACCACAAAGTGAAAAAACTTGTATTTACAAAATAAGGTAACGGAGCCAAAATCAGTTGCTTAAAAAAATCACTGCTCTTTTTTTTATTACATTAATAATCTTTCTCTCTTTCTATCTTCTTCTCGGCGTGTACTTCAACGCCTCGAAATTTGCCGATGATTTTCTAAAGAAAGCGGCTGACGAAACAGGAATCAAGGTAGATTACAATCGACTTCATTTCACACTCATTCCCCGTCCAAGCATAATACTAAGTGACATTATGATTTCCGAAACGGAAAACGCAAGGAAGATAATTTCCGCGAAGAGACTGCGCATTAGTCTGAAAATTACGGGACTTATTATTGGCAAAGTCAGTCCCGCCACTATCATAATCGATTCGCCTTCGATTGCCGTTGAAAGAAACAAAAAGGGAAATATACTTCTGCCCGCCTTTTTGAAAAAAAACGGAACCTCACCGGGAAGGGGCAAACCGGAAAAAAAGAGTACGCCTCTTTCATTCGCAGACTCATTTGAAATACTCAACGGAAGTCTTGTTTTCAGTGACAAATCCTTAATACCGGCGCAAACTTTTATTGTAAGCGGAATTGACCTCAACCTTAACAAAAAGTTCTTTTCAGATGACCATTCGCTTAATATGAGTTTCCTATGTAAAAACGAAATATCAAATCCGTCTTTTATTGAAGTCAAAGGAAAAACAGGAAATATTGACCTTAAAAATATTTTAGCCACACCACTTGATTTAAATGTAAAAATAAGGTCACTGGAATTAAATGCCCTTTGGCAATACTTATCTGAATTGCTTCCCTTTGAAGACATTGCCGATAAATTTGATGCCAATCTCAGACTGCAGTCGGACAAATTAAAGGAAGGTTTTCTTTTATCGGGCAATCTGAGCATCGACAATCTGAACTTCATCCATAAAAGGTTGTTTCAACAACCGCTAATCAGCAATAAGGCACTTATAGATTTTTCTTTGGAAGAAAAGCCCGGCAGTTTAAATATCACGAAATACACTGTCAGGCTTGATTCCTTCACCGTAAAAGGCGCTGTCGGTTTTCGAAGAATCAACGAAAATGAAAGCAATCTTTATCTTCAATTCTCCGCTGACGATTTTCCCTATGATGATTACGGCAAGACATTCATACCCTTTAACATATTCAAACCCTCTCTCAGAAACTTTATGTCAGAAAGAATACGGGGAGGAAGAATTAATCTCAAAAACCTTGAAATCAATGCTCATCTTAAGAAAGACAAATCTCACAAATATCCGAAAAATCCTGATTTTCTAACACTCGATGCAACGGGCAAAGGAGTTTCCCTGCTTTTCGGCGATAAATTCAGATTCAAGCC
>CAZJVM010000033.1:0-29690 GCA_964549305.1 uncultured bacterium | reverse complement strand
TTATTGATTATCTTCTTAAGGAGGCCAGTAAGTAATGGGAATGGATGCAGGCGGGACAAAAAATGTTAAATCAGACATAAATGTTGTCCCTCTTATCGATGTTGTTTTAGTTCTTCTTGTTATCTTTATGGTTGTAACACCTATGCTTCAAAAGGGCGTGGATGTTATTCTTCCCACAGCCGAATACGCGCAGAAGAAAGAAGGCGTAAAAATAACATTGACAATCAAGAGAGACGGCCAGATGTTTCTGGAAATGGACCGCGTACCGAAAACAAGACTTGAAGACAAGCTTACGTCCATATTTGAAAACAGGGAAGACAAGACAATGCACATCAAGGCGGACGAAACACTGACGTTCGACAAGATAATGGAAATTATGAACATCTGCTCGAAAGCGGGTGTAAAAGAAGTTGGTTTGATGACAGAGAAAGCGGGAGAAGAATAAAATCTTTTCCGATTCTTTTATAAGCAGTGTAACGGAGGATTCGCGAAATGGGAATGGAAGTAGGCGGCAAGGGAATAAGGAATGAAATTAATGTTGTTCCTTTGATTGATGTCGTTCTTGTTCTCCTTGTTATTTTTATGGTTATTATACCGTTGTCGCAAAAAGGGCTGGATATTAAACTGCCTGAAAAAACACCGCCAAAAAAGCAGGCGGAAGAGAAAAAGGAATCAAAAAATCTCGTAGTAAGCATAAGGGAAGATTCATCAATAGATATCAATTCCGAACCTGTGGCAAAAGCCGAACTCTCTGACAAGGTCAGAGAAGAACTGGCAGGCAGAGACAATAAAACGGTTTTTGTCAAAGCGGCAGGGTCTCTCATATACGGAAGCATCGTAGATATTATCGATATATGCAAGGGGTCGGGAGCAAAGACAATAGCTATTATTACGGGCAAATAATAATTTTTCTAAAGATACCTTTAATTGCTTTTCCGATGATTGGAAGAAGTTAAATCAATCGGAAAAGCAATTTTTTTGCATTTAAAGGAAATACACTGTTGCCCCGGATATTAAAAGCGGATTTTTAGAAAGCTTGAATTTTTGATTTTAATTTCTTACCACGGAATACACGGAACACACTGAATTATTCTTCTTTTGTCAGTGTAGGCATTGTCTTACGTGGTTCAGGAATATTCTTTGTCGGGGAATCTGTTAAAGATAAGTTATATAAAAATCTGTTTTGAACAGGGATGAGGGGGATACAATTTCAATACCATCCGCTTTTCCGGTTACATCTATATATAGCCGATAATGCAGGCGGATACTCAAAGGTTTTTGCTATAGAGTAAATGCAGCAAGCTGATTTAATGAGTAGCGGGAAGAGAGTTGTTTGCTGTTAATGATATTTTGCTTGACAAAATATTTCTAATGTATAATTTCTGTGTTACGAATTATTGCTGTTAATGTGTTTATAAAAGTACGCTTATGAATGAGAAGGTTAAAAATAACGGAGTTTCTGTAAAGGCCGAGCGGTTTGAAAAAGCTTTCTGGGAATTTTATAATGTTTCACGGGTGAAGACAAGATACCGATTCTCAGATTCAAGGGTAACGGAAGCACAATTTATGGTTATGCTTTACCTGAGAAGAAATCCCTCAAGCACAATGTCGGAATTGAAATCGTGGATGGGGCTTCATATGAGCACCATTACGGGAATTACGGACAGACTGGTAAGAGAAGGTTACGTTGACCGATTCAGGGATGAATCTGACAGAAGATTGGTTAAAGTAGGCCTTACAAAAAGCGGTTCGGCAATGGTATCAAAGTTATGGAAGATAAGAAGGGAAAGAATCGAAAGCTTTTTGGGACTTCTTACAGAGAGTGACCAGATCTCTCTCATAGAGCTTTTTGAAAGAATCAGTTCAAGAATAAAGTCTCAGGACAATATAAGTTAAATTTATAAGGTATAAATAGATGACTCCTAAAAAAAAGAAGGTGTTGGCATTAATAATTTCCGTAGTTTTTCTGTTTGTGGGCTACAGAGTCTTCATTGCCGTGAGCAACGGGTCCGGGGAAAAGGAATCTCTTGTGGGCGAAGGCGTTCCGGTAACGATAAAGACAGTGGAAACGCGCGATGTGAACAATATGATTACAATGACGGGAGACATATATCCCAATGTTGGTGTTGAAATAGTTTCAAAGGTTACCGGGCGTATCGAGCATATAAAAGTCGGTATAGGGGATGTCATATCAAAGGGTGATGTGATTGCGGTAATCGAGCATAGAGATAAGGAATTAAAAGTCAGAGAGGCAGAAGCGGTACTCAAGGTTGCCCTTGCCGACCTTGAAAAAGCACGGGGCACACTCGAGAGGGAGAAAGCGGAATATGAAAGCGCCGATACACTCCATAATAACGGTATGATGTCAGATGAAGAATACAGAAAAGAGAAAGGGCAGTATTTAAGCGCCCTTTCAACGGTAAAGCTTTCCGAGGCGCAGGCAAATGACGAGAAAAAGGCAAAACTTGATATTGCAAAAAAAGACCTTGCCGACTGTTGGATAAGATCGCCCATTGACGGAATCGTAACAAGACAGAACGTGGATATAGGCACAATGGTATATTCATCAGGAGGAAATAATTCCAAAGCCCTTTTTACGATTGAAAACCTGAAAAAAGTCAAAGTCCTCGTAAAGGTTCCGGCGAAATTTTCTCCTTTCCTTAAGGTAGGGCAGAGTGGAGAAATTGAAGTTCCTTCAATGGCTGACAAGATTTTCAAAGGAGAGATAACCAGAGTTTCCCCTGCCGTTGACCAGAAAACAAGGTCTTCCGTTGCCATATTGCAGATAGATAACGCTAATATGGAGCTTATGTCAGGGCTTTTCGTGGAAGTAAGGGTTCAGCTTGAAACGATAAAGAATGCTCTGATGATTCCGAGAGATGCCGTATTTAAAAAGGGAAATAAACAATTTGTTTTTTTAATAAACGGCAACAAAGCCGTTGAAAAGGAATTGGAAACAGGCATCGCGGAAGGAAACTTTATTCAGGCTACAAAGGGAATAGCCGGCACAGATGAAATTATAGTTTCCAACAAATCCCGCCTTTATGATGGCGCATTGGTGAGAAAAGGTATCCTATAGTGTTAATATCAGAGATATCAATAAATCGCCCGGTTTTTGCCGTAATGATGATTGCCGCCCTTATGGTGCTCGGCATTGTTTCGATCTCCTATCTCGGAATTCAGCAGACTCCTGAAGTAAATCCTCCCTTCATTACCGTTTCCACAAGATATCCCGGAGCAAGTCCGTCGGAAGTTGAAACTACAGTGACCAAACCTCTCGAGGAAGCAGTCAGCTCTGTTAACGGCATCAAAAAGATAAATTCCATTACAACGGAAGGATTGTCGAGGATTATTCTTGAGTTTGAGTTTGAAATACCAATAAAGATTGCTTCAATAGAAGTGAGGGAAAAGGTTTTTCAGAAGAAGACGGATTTGCCTGATGATGTAAAGGAACCGGTAATCGAGCGAATGGACCCTGCGCAGAGACCTGTTATGTGGATAGGCATATCGGCACCCCGACACCCCTCGGAGATAAGGGATGTGGCGGAGAACGAAATAAAACCCGCAATTGAGCAGGTGGAAAATGTGGCATCCGTAGATATCATTGGCGGGCTTGAAAGGGAAATACAGGTAAATCTCAGGAAGGATATGCTCGACGCGTACGGGATTACGGCTTTTCAGGTGGCAAATGTTCTTAAAAGGGAAAATATGAATCTTCCCGCGGGAAGAGTTGAAAAGGACCTGAATGAAATTGTTGTAAGAACAAAAGGCGAATTTACAAATGTCGGTGATATAGAAAGTGTCGTTGTATCGCTGAGAGACGGAGTTCCCATATATCTCAGAGATGTGGCGGATATCGTTGATGGTTTCAAGGATCAACGCGGATTGTCAAGGATAGACGGCGCCGATGCCGTTTCAATGGGAATTAAAAAACAAAGTGGTACCAATACCGTTTCCCTTTGCGATGACCTTTACGCAAGAATTGACGGGTTGAAAAAAAATCTTCCCTCCGATTACAGCATTTTTGTCATACGGGATGATTCGGTTATGGTAAGAGAAGATGTGAGCGGAGTGAGAAATGCCATCATAGAGGGAGTATTGATGGCGATACTGATTGTTTTCCTCTTTATGCGAGACTGGAGAAGTACGCTAATATGCGCTCTTTCACTTCCAACTTCTCTTATATCAACATTTTTCTTTGTATATCTTATGGGCTTTACAATAAACGTGATGACGCTTATGGCGTTGAATCTTGTAGTAGGTGTTGTAATAGACGATGCCATTGTTGTCCGTGAAAATATATTCAGACATATGGAAGAAGGAATGGAACCAAAGGAAGCGGCGTCATTCGGCACATCGGAAATAGGACTGGCAGTTATGGCTACCACTTTCAGTATTGTGGCGGTTTTTGTCCCTATCGCCTTTATGTCCGGAATGATAGGAAGGTGGTTTCAATCTTTCGGCCTTACCGCGGCATTTGCCGTAGTCGTTTCACTATTTGTTTCTTTTACCCTTGACCCGATGCTTTCGGCATATTTTATGCGCCCCGTAAGAAAAGGTGAAGAAAAGGTAAAAACGGCTTTTTCGGGGATTTCAGACAAACTTGAAAAAATATACAATCGTATAGATTCACAATACAGGTCAATTCTCAATTGGACAATCAGCCATAACAGAACAGTCATATTGGGCGCCATAGGCGTCTTCGTGCTTTCGCTCTTTATGCTTCCTCTTGTGGGGGTGACTTTTTTTGAAGAACAGGATAGAGGTGAAATAAGTGTTACAATCAAAATGCCTTCGGGCACATCTCTTCAGATGACCGATAGGGCGGCAAAAAAAGCCGAAGAGCTAATCAGAAAAAATCCGGAAGTAAAAACTATATTTACGGCAATTGGCCAGCTTCAAGATGTTACCAATGCACATCTCGATGTCTATTGCACCGATAAAAACCACAGAGTAACCGGCGGTGACCTCGAAGATTTGAAGTCTCAGATTCGAACAGCAGTAAGGGATATTCCCGCCGAAAAGATAACCGTTGAAAGTTTCAATATGGGAGGCAGACAGGAAGCTCCCGTAACATTATATGTGAGGGGAAGTGACGTTCCAACGCTTGCGCAAATATCTGAAAAAATATTGCCTATTGTCAAAAATACTCCCGGCACTGTGGATGTTTCCTCTTCTTTTCAGAGAGGTCGTCCCGAACTGGAAATTGAAATTAACAGAAACCTTGCGGGAGATATAGGTTTGAACAATATATCCGTTGCGGCAAGTCTCAGGTCGCTTGTAGAAGGTGAAGTTCCCTCAAAATTCAGGGATGGAGACAATGAGTATGATATCAAGGTAAGACTGGCAAAAACAGACCGCGACAGTTTAAATGATATAGGAATGATTTCTTTTACACAGGACAAGGAAGGGAAAAATGTTTCCCTCAGAGAAATTGCGAAGATAAACATTGAAGAGGGACCGAGCCAGATAAGGCGTGAAAACCGCCAGAGGCAGGTGCTTGTGGAATCCAATGTAAAAGATGCTTCGCTGGGTGATGTGATTAGCAGTATAAGAAGGAAAATAAAAGATATCGATCTGCCCAACGGTTATAAAGTCGGTTTTACGGGACAGGCAGAAAGAATGGATGAGGCGTTTACAATACTTACTCAGGCATTGCTTCTTGCGATAGTATTTATATATATGGTGCTTGCATCGCAGTTCAACTCCTTTATCCATCCTTTTACGATTATGCTTTCGCTTCCTCTTGCAATAATCGGCGCGGTGCTTACGCTTTTTGTTTTCGGTCTCAGCTTCAGCATGTCCACAATGTTTGCGCTTATAATGCTTATGGGACTTGTGACAAAAAACGCGATTCTTCTTGTGGATTACACTAATGTTTTAAGAGAGAGGGGAAAGTCGAGGGAAGAAGCGATTCTCGAGGCGGGACCCACAAGATTAAGGCCTATTCTCATGACCACAATGGCGATGATTTTCGGTATGCTTCCTGTCGCAATGAGTAATGCGCCGGGTTCCGAATTCAGGGCGCCAATGGCTATTTCCATTATAGGCGGACTTTTGACATCTATGCTCCTTACTCTTGTTGTTGTCCCTTCTGTTTATTCTGTCTTTGATGAGTTTATTGAAAAATTTAAGAATCGTAAGCACGTTTGATAGATGTTTCCTGAATAAAAATATTCCTGCTCTATTTTAGTTAATTCTGTGTATAATACTGTCTAACATCTACAAAAAAATATAAAATGAAGCCGGAATCTAAATATGGGTTGAAGCGAATATTGGACGCGACGCTTTACTCTTTTTCAGGATTAAAAATCGCGTTCAAAAATGAATCTGCATTCAGAGAAGAGCTTTTGGTTTTTGTAATATTGCTCTTTCTGCTCTTCTTGCTTCCCTTTTCAGCAACTCTTAGAATCGTTCTTTTATTATGCAATATCAGTGTATTGGTCGCGGAATTGCTTAATTCTGCAATTGAAGCGATAGTGGATAAGGTTTCACCTGAATATGATGAGCTTGCCAAGCAATCCAAAGATATGGGGAGTGCCGCTGTTTTTTTGACTATCATTTTAGTTATTATTGCCTGGTCTTATGCCTTGTATTCAGTTTATTTCACATAGCCCTGATTACTGCGGGCAATTATGTTTTTGATGCTTTCGTACACAAGTCAAAAGTGTTCAATAAATGGTTGACTATCAGCTAAAACATTTAATATAAGTGCTGAAAACATCTTATTAAACAATAAGGAGATTGTGACTGATGGGACTCAAAATCGAACCGTTAAAATGCATAGCATGCCTCTCCTGTGAAATGGCTTGCGGCTATTATCACGATGAGGCGATTACTAATCTTTCTTCCAGCGTTATGATATACCGCGCCGATGAGAAGAAAAATTATTTCGGCATTATGATCAAGCGCAGTGATGATATTCTTGTGGGAAGACCGGAGGGGGTCGAATGCAACAGACCCGGAAGCGATTCCGGAGGAGGAAGCGATAACGCGTCCGCTAAGCCTATTTTAATCAGGCCTACCTGCGACCTTTGCGGTGATGGTGATGAATACAAATGTGTGAATTTTTGCCCCACTGGCGCAATAAGCAAAGAATAAATAAAAAGTAAACGGAGGTTTAAAATGCCCGGTCTTTTTTCAGATAGAATTTTATTGGTAGATTTAAATCAGGGAGAAGTTGACGAAAAGGGTTGCGGAGACGATTTTTTTGAAGAGAATATCGGAGGGGCTAAAGCCAATCTCGCTCTTTACCGCGAATATGAAAGTGAAAATCCCATCGTGATAGGTGTGGGGCCTTTTACGGGCTCGCTTTTTCCCGGCGGTGCCACTGCGATAGTTACCGCTAAAAGCCCGCTTAACGGAGAAGTTGTGCACGTGCCTCTTATCTTAAATGCCGGTATGGAATTTAAGCTTACCGGTTTCGATTTTGTAGTGATTAAAGGTAAATCGGAAGAGCCTGCCTATCTGTGGCTTCACGATGAAATCGGTGACCTTCAGAATGCGGGGGAATTATGGGGAAAATCACCCTGGGAAGTAACCGACACATTGAGGGAAGAAATGGGCGACCCTCTGGTGCAGGTTGTATCCATTGGTGTTGCCGGAGAAAACCGTTCGAAAGCGGCACAGCTTTGCCACAACTACTGGGGTACTCCCGACAAGTGGAATCTTGCCGGCGCTTTTGCAGAAAAAAACCTGAAAGCCGTTGCCTTCAGAGGTCTCGGGCTTGTGGAAATCGAATCGCCTGAAGAATTCATAAACGGTTGCGCCGAACTTAAGAAAGAGGTTGCTGCCGGCAATATAAGCGGTAAAAACGGCATAGTTTCCATTGCCGAGAATCTGGGAGCGGAAGATATATCAGCTTGGACGTCATCGTCGGTACATCGTCTCGTAAGCTGTTTCGGATGTCCCTACAACTGCAATACATTTCTCAAGTATAACGAAGCGCCCAGCGAACTTTCGCAGGGCGGTGTTGATGAACCCGGTTTTCTCGTTACCGATACGGCATCTTTAATAAAGCTTCAGAAAGCGGGATTTGCTTCCGCCGAAGCCGGAAAAATACTTGAATACGCGTCACGACTGGGAATCGAGCCGGTGCAGGCGGCAAAAACGGCAGAAGGGAAAGGCTCCACATTTGATGATGTAAAGGATGCCATTACATCACTTTCCGAATCAGGTGCAGATGGAGGCAACCCTTATGAAGATGCCTGGGGAGAGGGCAAGGCATCTCCTTACAGCGCATGGACGCCTCTTAAGGGATTGTTTGAGGGAAATTCAGGAGCTAATGGAGATGAGGTAAACTCCGTAGCAAATACTCTCGGAATCTGTCCTGTGCTTCTACTCGCGTCACCTGAGATTACGGCTGAGAAGATTGCCGAGCTTTTGAATCTCGGCACGGGAATTGACAAGAGCGCCGATGATATAAAAAATATAAGTCTGAAGTAGATAAGGTTTTTTTATTGTCCGAAATAAATTTCAGGCTACTGCGAGGCAGTAATTCCCTGGTGCAATAAATTGTCATCCTTCGACTTGTTCGGGGGATTCAGGTCTTGTTTTTCTCTGCTTTTGTTTTTGAAAAAAATATAGGGATGGCCCTTGCGGCTGTCCTTTTTTTATTTGTCACGTGATTTAAGCAGTTGTAGAAAGAAGCTCATATCATTTTCCTCTCCCATTTGCGGGAGAGGATTAAGGTGAGGGCTGGAATAATCTATTCCTCTTCCTGAAGAGCCATCGCAACGATTTCGGTGAGATCCATCATTTTAATGTCTGAACCCACCGAGCTGATTGCAGTTTGAATTCCGGCATAACAGAATGGACATCCCGAAACGATATAGTCTGCGCCTGTTTCTTCAGCATCCTGTACTCTTTTCACCGCAACACGCGCCTGCACATCGGGGAATGCTATTCTGAAACCTCCTCCCGCGCCGCAGCATCGTGAGTTTTCCCTGTTTCTCTCCATTTCAACGAGTTTCACTCCGGGAATCGCGCTTAATACAGTGCGCGGCGGTTCAAATATTTTTCTGTGCCTTCCGAGATGACAGGGGTCGTGATATGTGATTGTCATATCGAGCTCGCGCTTGAATTCAAGTTTTCCTTCCTTGATTAAGTCTTCGAGAAACTCAACAATGTGCATAGGTTTGAAATTGACATCGCCCAGGAGGGGATAGTCATCCTTGAATGTTTTGTAACATCCCGAGCAGGAGGTAACCACGGTTTCAACGCCCGTGCTGTTGTAAAGTTCGAGAGTTTTTGTGGCGACTTTTTCAAATTCGCTGTCACCGACTCTTTTGAGAGTGCTCGCGCAACAGAGCTCTTTTTTGCCCAGAATGCCGAAATCCACCCCCGCAGACTGAAGAATGAAAGATGTGTTATAGGCAACTTCCTTTACATTCGCGTCGAATGAGCCAATGCATCCCACGTGATAGAGCACTTTCGATTTGCTCCTGGTTATGTCCTTAATTTTTTCCTTTATTCGTTTCTCCTTTAATGCCATTCTTGTCCATCTGTCACGTCCCGAGCGTGGCTGTTGAAGAGGATTGTCGTAATTTTTTATGCTCTTGAGAAGGTTTTCGTGCTCCGGCAGGGGACCCATATTCTTTTCAACGAATGCGCGTCTCATCATCTCCCATATTTCTACGGTTTCTATATTTGTCTGGCACACCTCTTTGCAGGCGCCACAGGTTGTGCACTGATACGCCCTTAATGCCAACTCCTTTGTGATTTCAGGATTTTCGCCGCTCAAGGCATCTTTCAGCGCGTTAATTTTACCTCTTGCGGTAAGTCCTTCCCATCCGATTTCTTCATATGTTGGGCAGACCATTACGCAGAAACCGCATTTTGCGCAGGTCCAAAGCTCGTCAAATTCTTTTTCGATCTTCTTTATTCCTTCGCCTGCTTCTCCCTTCAGTGGACCTTCGAGTTGTGAGCCGAACATTTTAAGCCCCAATGAGGCAAGTTTTCCTCCGCCTGCCATTCCGATTGAGTGAAGGAAGGGAATGACGGGGCCGAATTTCGTGCGAAATTCAAAGAACTTTCCGGGATTCAGGATCGAGTCAGGATCCATCTTTTTTTTCAGTGATTTTAAATTCTGTATCTCCTCACTGCTGTATCGCCTGTTGAGATAGATGGCATTCCAGATGCCTGTTCCGTATGGTATGCCTCCTTTCCTGAAGGAGAGCTTCATTACGGCATCTATGAGAAACAGGTGTGAAAGGTAAAGGTCCTTGTTTCTTTCATCGCTTAAATATGTAGTCATTACGAGAGCGGTGTCAGGTGAGACAAGATGGACTTCAATCATCGTGTTTATGTTTTTTGATTTGAACAGGGAATCCGCTTCCTTTAAGGTTTCCGTAAGGGATGAAAGGGGGAGAAGGAATTCAGCGGCAAGCATCGAAGGGCCTTTCTTTTTTGCCCTCATCGGATAGAATCTTTCATCCCAGTGATGAAGCGCTTCCTTTTCATCCTTCTCAGTGCCGGAATTTAACAAAGCAATATCCCTGATTGCCGATGATCTTTTTTCCGCTTCACCTCCTTCAATTCGCACTATGACAGAAGGCCCGAGCTTATCAGAATCATCTTCGACAGTCGCATTCATAGATTCGCTGTTTTCATATTTTACGAAAAAGGGCTTTTCTTCGGAACTTCCCATGGCTTTCAGAAAATTAATTCCCGATTCATCGTCATTGAATTCAAAGAGTAGTGTTTTGATTCCTTCCGGAATTCCGCGAAGATTAAGCACCACTTCCGTTATAACGGCAAATTGCCCTTCGGTGCCTATGAGAGAAGATATAACTTTCCCGTCAGTTGAAGAACTTAGCTCTTTGATTTCACCGTTCGCGGTGACTATAGTCAAAGCGTCAATGTGTTCTGAAATATGTCCGTTTTCAAGTGAGCCCACTCCGTATCCACCTGTTGCAATCCATCCCGCGACGGTGCTTGCAGGCGCGCTTGTGGGATATGACTTTACGCACAATCCGTGTTTGCTCAACTCTTTGTCCAACTTTTCCCACACGATGCCCGCTTCAACCTTCGCTTTCATGTTTTTTTCGTCTATATTGACCAGTTTGTTCATTCCCGTCATATCGAGAATGATGCCCCCATTTGTGGGAAGCACTCCTCCCAGTGCCGAAGATGCCGTGCCTCTGGGAATTAAGGGGATTTTGTTTTTCGACGCGAATGAAAGAATGGCGCTTACTTCATCAGTTGATTCCGGGCGCACTACCGCATCGGGAAGCGTAGTGGCGATTTTTCTGAAGACTCTTGGGATTGCCGCCATATCGCTTGCATACTGCCTGATTTCATTATCATCGAAAGCGCTTCTCTCTTCGCCCACAATTTTAATCAATTCATCACGCATCAAAAAAATCCTCCGTGTATTTTAATTTTAAAGCTTTCCGGTTTTGAATAGAGTTAAGAGAGTTTCAATATAATTGCTTTTGCAATTTTCAAAAGTTTTCAATATATTGAATTTTCTTATTTATCTGCTTTATACTTAAAGCGTGCTTTTACAAGTATGGGAGTCTTTTGTCAAACAAAGAGAAGGTGATTAATTTAATCTTTTAAGTGTACCGATTCTTCTTATATCAGGAAAACAACATTTGTTTATTACATTAAGTAATATTCTTTAACACACTGAAAAAAAGAATATAATTATGATTAATAAAAAGTCAGTTCTTTTCGCGTTTATCATCTTTTCATTTCTTTCGATATTTTCCTGCACCGTCGAAAAAGAGAATGTGTCGCCTCTTCTGCCCTATAAATCAGAAGCCGAAACTATTAAGGTTGCCATACTGCCCTTTGAAAATCAGACCGCTTATCCGGATGCCGCGGACATAATGAGGGAAACATTCTACGGAGTTTTCAGCTCGGAATCCTTTCAGGATATGGAACTTTCCAAAATAGACGACCTGCTCGATGAAAACGGCATTTTTACAGGCGAAGATGTGGCGAAGGCAGGATATGACAAACTTTCTAAAATGACCGGAGCAAAACTTCTGATTTCAGGAAAAGTGTTGCGTCACGATGTGCTTTATCTTGTTTTGTATTCAGTTGTGACAGTTGAGCTTGAAATCACGATTACAGATGCGGATAAGGGAAAGGTAATATACACATCGTCAAAAAGGTTGAGAAATATCGGAGGCACATTCCCGACTCCGCCCTTCGGATTCTTATCTTTTATTCCATCTCCGATTGCCTCTTTGATGAATTTAAGCACACGCTCTTTTCTGCTTGCTGATTGGGAGTTGTGCAGATTGATAATAGACGATATAAGCTTAAAAATTAAATGAATAAAATGTTTGAGGGAAGACAATGAAGTATGGCGATATCATTTATGAAAAAAAAGAAGGTATTGCGAGAATAACCATAAATCGCCCCGAAAAAGCCAATATGTTCAGAAAAGAAACAATAGATGAATTGATTGACGCTTTTTCAGATGTGCGAAAAGACAAAAATGTGAGGGTAGGGGTGTTGCGCGGCGCCGGAGATAAGTTTTTCTGTATAGGCGGTGAAAAATCAAATGTGAGCGATGAATATCATTATGACAATACGCTTCCCATTGTAGATCTTCACGAGTTGATTGAAAAGATTCCAAAGCCTGTTGTTGCCGCCGTAAATGGCTATGCCGTGGGAGGCGGGAATGTGCTTCAGGCAATATGCGACTTTTCAATCGCGTCGGAAAATGCCCTGTTCAGGCAGGTCGGTCCCTCGATGGGAAGCTATGACGCGGGATTCGGCACGTGGTATCTAGAAGCACTCGTGGGAAGACGGAAGGCAAAGGAGATGTGGATGCTGAACAGGAAGTACAGCGCGAAAGAAGCTCTCGACATGGGGCTTGTGAATGAAGTTGTCCCATATGATAAACTTGACGACAGGGTTGACGAATGGTGTGGGGAATTAATCGAAAAGGGCCCGCAGGCGTTAGCTGCCGTGAAGACGGTATTTTATGCAAGACATAACGGCGCGGGGGGAATGGCGCGTGTAGCGCACGATATGCTTCTTCAGTATTATCTTCGAAGTGAAGAATCCTCGGAGTTGTCAACATCTTTCCGCGAAAAAAGAAAACCTGACAAAGATAAATATTTTAAGTGAGAGCTTATGAGCTGGATAAAATTCATTCTGATGATTCCCGTGGGCTTGCTTATAGTGGCCTATACCGTTGCTTTTTATCTTTTCTGTTTTGTAGTTTCAATGCTTATCATTGCGACTTCCGTAGTTGTGCTTTTGTCGTGGAAGATACCTAATTTTGCCGGGATAAGGGAAAGCAGTCCCTTGTTTATGCCCTTTTTTTTCATTGATGTTTCTGTCATTATATTAACCGTTGTTTTTTTTCTTATAAAAATCATAGGGTAATCTCGTGAGTTTCAGAAATGTGTTTTTTCCGTTGATGATTGTTTTATTTGCTCTTTCATTTTCCTCCTGCGTTCCCGTGGGAAAACCTCCCGAAAAAAGAAATTTTTCTTTTGTACGGTATGTTGAAACAAAGGACAGCAACCTGTTACATTCCTCGATTACGGAGTTTCTGAAAGGGAAAGGGTTCAGGATTATAAAAGATGGGGGTGTACCGGGAAAAATTGTTACTGACTGGATTGAAACTGATTCGGCATATTATTACGGGTCATTTAAAAGGGAAGGCGTAAGGGATTATTGCGATTGCGGAAAACCGGATATGAACTGGACTTATGAAAGAAAGAGGGCTAAAGTAATCGTTACGACTGAGAGAAGAGATGACGCATTCCTCACGCTTATTGTGGCGACCTTCAATACTTACGCGAATTACAGTCCCTGTATTGCCGTTGCCATACGCGACCCTGAGGAGAAAATCACACTGTTTAAAAAATGCGAATCAACGGGTTTGCTTGAAGAGGAATTATTCAAATATTTGGAATCTAAAACAAAAGAAGGAGTTTTCAATGATTAGAAAAAGCGCTGTAATGATTTATCTGCCGCTCTTTATAATTCTTTTTTTTGCTTGTGCAACGACAAAACCCTTGAAAGCGGGCGAAAAAAAAGCGGAAGCGCCTGTTGTTGAAAAAAAGAAAAAACTTGTCATAAAGGAATATTCCGATTTTCAATGCTATTACTGCGGAAGAGTGCAGCCAACCATCAAAAAAATACTCGCAGATTACGGAGATAAAGTTGAAATCATCTTCAAGCAGTTTCCTTTGACGGGAATACATCCAAACGCCCTTATTGCAGCAAAAGCTTCAATTGCCGCCAAAAATCAGGGAAAATTCTGGGAACTTCACGATATGATGTTTCAAAACCAGCAGCGACTCGCGGAGAATTATCTCATCGGTTACGCTAAAAAGATTGGACTCGATATGGAGCGTTTTAAAGCTGATTTAGGCAATGCCGCTACAGAGGCAATGGTGATGGCGGATATGGCAGAGGGTAGAAAACTTGGTATAAGAGGGACTCCGACTTTTATCATAGGAGAAACGAAAGTCGTAGGCGCGGTGCCCTATGAAAAATTAAAAAGCGCAATCGAAAAAGAGTTGAATAAAGAGACCGGCGTACAATCTGAAAGCGCGGGGCAAGATTAAAGCCGCGGGATATCAGGATATAATCTTTACAAAAAATGTTCTGCTTCGCGGACCGTCGAATTCGCAGAAGTAGATTCCCTGCCATGTGCCGAGTAAAAGGTCGCTGTCTTCGATGATGATATTTTCCGATGCGCCGAAAAGCGATGCCTTGATATGTGCCGCGGAATTTCCTTCAAGATGGGTGTAACTGTCTGAGAAGGGAATCACCTTGTTTATCTCCCTGATTATATCCTTCTGTACCGAAGGGTCCGCGTTTTCGTTTATGGTAACTCCCGCAGTGGTATGCGGCACATAAACGCAGCAGATGCCGCTTTTTACTCCCGACTCCCTTACGGTTTTTCTCACAAGCCCGGTGATATGGAAAAAATCGACCTGAGAAGGCGTGTTTATCTTTATTTTTTTAAGCATTGCCTCTCATAAACGTGAAAAAGAATTCATTACGCTATTACGCGTAGGGGTCTTCTTTCTTGATTTTAAATGCGGGTTCTTTTTTGTCGTCATTTTCACCTTCACCTTTGGCTTCGCCTTCACCCTCTTCACCGTTTTTGCCGGCGGAATCCATTTTAATCCTGAGTCTTAAATCATTTGCGCTGTCCGCGTTGGCGATGGCATTTTCATAGCTAATGGTTCCCGCTTTGTAAAAATTATAAAGACACTGGTCAAAGGTCTGCATTCCCTCCTGCACACCTTCCTGCATTGCCTCCTTCAGAGTGCCTATTTCCTGTTTGAGGATAAGGTCTTTGACACGCGGTGTATCGAGGAGGATTTCAATTGCCGCCGCTCTTTTTCCGTCAACGGTAGGCACGAGGCGCTGAGAAATAATGGAGCGTAAATTCAATGAAAGAAGAAGGTAGATCTGTTGGTGTCTTTCAGCGGGGAAAAAGTTGATAACTCTTTCGATTGCCTGGTTTGCATTATTGGCGTGAAGTGTGCCGAGGCACAGATGTCCGGTTTCGGCAAATGTGATTGCAGATTCCATTGTTTCAATATCCCTGATTTCACCGATAAGGATTACATCGGGTGCCTGCCTCAGGGTGTTTTTCAGGGCGTCGGCGAATGAAATAGTGTCAAATCCTACTTCTCTCTGTGTTATTACTGATTTTTTGTGATTATGAACGAATTCAATTGGGTCTTCTATTGATATTATATGTCCCGATGAGGTTGAATTTCTGTGATCAATCATTGCGGCAAGACTCGTAGATTTACCGGAACCGGTACCTCCTACCATAAGGACCAGTCCGCGCTTGGTCATAATGATATCTTTCAGCGTTGAGGGGAGTTTCAGATCATCAATGCTTTTGATGTCTATCTTAATCTGCCTTAACACCATTCCCACATTTCCGCGCTGATAAAAGATGTTTACTCTGAATCTTCCTAAATCGGGCTCGAAAATGGCAAGGTTCATTTCCCTCGTGTTCTCGAATTCCGCCCTCTGTTTTTCGCTCATAACTTCGTTGGCAAGGGCAATGGTGTCTTCCGGACTTAGCTTTGTGTCTCCCCATGGTTCAGTAACGCCTTCGGTACGAAACATAGGGGGAAGCTCGGCAGTAATGTAGATGTCCGATGAATCCCTTTTAACCATTTCCTGAAGCATATCTTTTATTTTCATTTTTACTCCTTTAACTTTAATCTGATTGCGATTTTAAATTATGTAATTGATTGCGTCATAAATTGTTCAACTTCCGATTTTACTACCATATTCTTTGCAAGAAGGTCCTTGATTGCCTGATCCATTGACTGCATGCCGAATTTCTGGCTGGTCTGAATTATTGAGGGAATTTGTGAAATCTTGGCTTCCCTGATGAGGTTTCTTACTGCGGGAGTGCCTATCATTATCTCCAGTGCCGCGCATCTGCCGCCGCCCTTTTTCTTGAAAAGGTGCTGTGTGACTACTGCCTGTATAGATTCGGAAAACATTGCCCTTATCTGCCCCTGCTGCGCCGCGGGAAAAACATCTATGATTCTGTCCACGGTCTTGGGGGCGCTTGAGGTATGAAGAGTGCCGAAAACAAGATGTCCTGTTTCCGCCGCGGTAAGCGCCAACTGAATAGTTTCCAGGTCTCTCATTTCACCGACGAGAATTATGTCAGGGTCTTCTCTGAGCGCTGACCTCAGGGCGTTTGAGAAACTGTGCGTATGGGGACCGAGTTCCCTCTGGTTTATAATGCAGTTTTTTGATTTGTGAACAAATTCTATCGGGTCTTCGATAGTGAGTATGTGTCCTTTCCGTTCTGAATTGACAAGGTCTATCATTGCGGCGAGAGTGGTCGACTTTCCGCTTCCCGTAGGCCCCGTAACAAGGACGAGCCCTTTTTCCTTCCTTGAAAGTTCACCGAGAATTTTTGGAAGTTTCAGATCTTCAAGAGAAAGTATTTTTGTTGGAATTGTTCTGAAAACCGCCGCAGGCCCTCTGTTTTGAACAAATGCATTAACCCTGAAACGGGCAATTTCTTTCATTGATATTGAAAAGTCTATCTCGTGGTTTTCTTCAAATTCCTTTCTCTGCTTGTCATTGAAAATGTCATAAAGAAGGTCGTGAACTTCTTCTGCCGAAAGGAGCGGCATTTCTATTTTTTCGATATCGCCGTGAATCCTCAACATGGGTACTTCGCCTGAGCTTATATGTATATCCGATGCTCCCTGTTCATTTGCGAAAAGAAGAAGTTCTGATATATCCATTAAAAATCCTCCCCTTAAATATTTTTATACAATTTTAAATTATTCACTCATTTTAGTATTAAAAGAATATGTCCTTTGAGTTGTCAAGAAAATAGCTGATTAAAAAATATTCCCTTTGAAATAACCACATTTTTCTGAATGTTTTCTGCAAATCTTTAAAAATAAATTTAAAGGAAGATATACCGTACCAGAAAAAGGGCGGAGAAAAGATAAATCATCCAATGAATTTCCCTGCCTTTCCCGGAGATGGTTTTCAGCAGACAAAACGAAATGAATCCGGCTGATATGCCTTCGGTTATGCTGAAGGCATACTGCATCACAGTAATTGTTAGAAATGACGGAATCGCTTCGGAAGTGTCGCTCCAATTGATTTTGCCTACGGACTGAAACATAAGGCTGCCGACGATTATGAGAGAAGGCGCGAGCACTGGATAAAGAAATACGCCTTCTGAAACTTCATATCCACCGCCAATCATTTTAACAAGGGGATAAAAAAACAGGGAAAGAAGAATAAGCGTGCCTGTTATCATATTGGAAAATCCGGTACGTCCCCCCTCGGCAACGCCTGCGGCGCTTTCTATGTAGCAGGTAACCGTTGAAGTGCCGAGAAGCGTACCCGAAGTGGTGCCTATTGCGTCTGCCATAAGGGCTTTTTCCGCGTTGGGAAGTTTTCCGTCTTTCAAAAGGCCCGCCCTGTCCGCTACTCCAATCAAAGTGCCCACTGTGTCAAACATTGCAAGGAGAAGAAAAATAAATATGACGGTTATGAATCCCTTTTGTTCGAATACTGAAAAAAAATCGAGCTTAAAAAGTGTCGGAGAAATTGGCGGCGGCATACTTACCGCGCCCCGATACTTGATTATTCCCAGAGGTATTCCCGCAATGGCGCAAGCCATCATTCCAAAAAAGATTGCGCCGCTTATCCGAAGAGTCATTAATAGTGCGATTAAAAGCGTGCCGCAAACTGCAAGCAATACGTGAGGGCTTTTAAGATTCCCTATTGAAACAAGGGTGCCCGGATTGCTCACGACAATGCCTCCCCATTGAAATCCGATAAAGGCAATGAGAAGTCCGATTCCCACTGCAATTGAATGTTTGAGCGATGCGGGAATGGCGTTGAGAAGTTTTTCTCTTACTCCCCATCTCGATATGATGATAAAGATAGCGCCTGCTATGAAATTTGCGCCAAGGGCGGTCTGCCACGGGAAATTCATACCGCCTATGGAGACTGCGCCGCAAACGGTGAAGGCAAAAAAGAAATTGTGCCCCATCGCGGGGGCAAGGGCAATAGGGTAGTTTGCCATAAAGCCCATAAGAAATGTAGCCAGCGCGCTTGCGATACAGGTGGCAGTCATAACCGCGCCAAAATCCATTCCAGGGCCTTCGGGATTGCTCAAAATAGCCGGTTGGACAAAAATTATGTAGGATAGGGTCATAAATGTTACAATCCCCGCGATGATTTCTCTTTTTACTGTGGAGCCTTTTTCCGAGATTTTAAAAAATCGATCTATCATTGTCGTTTTAATTATCCGGTTTTATTCTTTATTCAAAAAATAATACTTCAATGCATCTTATAGTTCCGTTGTAAAAGTTTATTATTTTGTTTTTTCATACCTGCTTCGGGATAAAGTTTAAAACTGACAGGAAAGTCAAGAGGAAGGTCCCACCATATCTCGTTTGATTTCACAAAGCTCAAAAGCCAGTTGAATTTTCCTTCTCCGCAGGGGTCTTCAAAGAAGATGTCTGCCGTCTGGGATTTCATACAGTTGATTGCCGCGTATTTTATTTCAATCATTTTATCATCAAGGGGATTTGACATATTAGGTGCCATTTTCATAACGGTCGAGTTCCAATCTAAAATTTTGCATCCATTTTCGACATCAAGCGCTTCAAGACGGTCTGATTTCGTTGCGGGGTATTCCAGGGAATCTCTCACTTTATCGCTGTAGTTGAAATGCACTATATATCTGTGTACAGTGATTTGACCTTCATCGACCTTTCCGGCTTTTATCAACGCGGAAAGCGCTTCACGCAAAAAAAGAGGAGTCGCGCTATGGTCGGGATGGGTGTCCATTTCGTGGGTTACGTAAATATCCGTTGGAGAAAAGTCGAGTATTATGCTTTGCAAATCCCTGATTATGTAATCGGCGGAAAAAAGTGCCATTTCGCCGGGGAATCGGGTTTCGTGATAATTATTTTTATAAAGGGAAAATTTTGTCGAGTTTAACCTCAGGACTTCTTCAAAAATGAAAGGACTGTCCAAATGAACATAGAAATCGTTAAAATTTCTCCAATAGAGATAGAGAAGAAAGTAGTCAGGATAGCCCAAAAAAATGAGATTGTCCTTGCTCCCGCCTAATGTTTTGACAGCGCATTTTTCTTCTTTCTGTCTTGTCAGCCCGTAATCAAGATAATTGACCGAACCGTTGCCGTCGAAATCGCCGATTATTTTTCTTTTCTTCGGGAAAAAAAGGTCTCCGTTTGTCATTAATACAATTTTAAAGGGGATTTTTTCTTTGACCGCGTTAATAATTACAGATGAGCAGGATATTGTGGCGTCGTCAGGGTGGGGAGACAATATGATAATCTTTTTATTGACATCGTTTTTTTGTGTTTTTGCGGCTTTAGAGGAATGGTGAAAAAAATCTGATACGATTAGCAGTACAAGCAGTAGTATAATAAAACCAAAAAAACTTTTTTGTCTTATTACTTCCAAATTATTTTTGGTTGCAGAGGAAACTATAGTTCCTTTAAAATTAAACTAACAAAACCTCACTTTTGACATTTTTAATAATATAATTTATTAGCATAAATCAGAAGCTCAATTCAAATTTTTTAACAGATACTAAAACATTTGGGAAGGTAAAGTTGATTGTATGGAGAAGCAAAGGGATAAACTATTCAAGATAGGAGAAATGGCAAGCAAACTGGGAATAAGCACGAGGACTCTGCGTTATTATGAACAGCTTGGACTCCTGAATCCGCCTTCGAAGGTAAACGGCAAGGTGCGCTATTACAACAGACACACGGCATTTCTTGTAAAGGCAATCAGAAAACTTCAAAGTATGGGACTTACGCTCGATGAAATAAAGGAGGTTAGTTTTCTTTTCGAATCCGACCCCACAAGGGAAAAACCCAAAAGAAAAATGCTCGAAAAACTTTCAGAACAAAAATCCCACGCTCTTGAAAAGATTAGGGAATTGAATATCTTTGTAAGTCAGATTGATGATTTTATGGCTAAAATAGAAGCAATCACTCCGGAAAACGGACCGCCTGACGGAGATATTGTCGATATAAATTGGTAATTCCCGACTACATTTTTTCCGTCATTGCCTCTTCGGGGAATTAATATTATTTTTGTTCGGTTTTTCTTGACAAAATATTTTTTTTAGAAAATAGTATGGTACATATTGAGAGCTATTTTAATCCAAAACCTAAATTCCGGGAGGTAAAACATGGGAGATTTTAATTGGCAGGGAAACAGCAAAGCAATGTTTGACAAATCGATCGAAGGTTCACCGAAACCTTTTCAGGAAATGACGAGAAAGCGCCTTGTTGAAACCCTTACCAAGAAATGCGGTGACGGTGGCGATGTAACGGAAGATACTTTCCTTGAAGCGGTAAAGGAAATCACACCGAAACCTTTTCTTCAGATGGCATTAAAAGCTCTTGAACCTTTAAAGAGCGCTTAATTTTTCTTTCGAAAATTTGATAATCTGTGATTTAGATAATTGCTTTTGATGGACAACCAAAAGGCGGTAGATGTTAATCTCATCTTCCGCCTTTTTTAATTCGATGGTGCAATATGAGCCTTCACGGTATATTTGAAATAGATTTGGGTTTGAGCAAGTCCTTTTATATTGACGGTATTGACGAAAAAGTCCTTGTTGATACGGGGTTAAAGCCGCTTTCAAAAGAGGTGATAAATTTTTTCATAGAAAATCAAATGCCCTTTTCACAGGAACAGTTGAATCTTCTGAGAAAGGGCTCCCGCTCGACCATAGTGAAATTTTTGAAGAATAACGGGTTTAAAGTGGATTCGATTATCTGTACCCATTCCCACGGCGACCATATCGGGAATCTCGCGAAGCTGAAGGAAGAATTCAGAGTCCCTGTAGCCGCGCATAAATCGGACATACCCGTAATCGAAGGCAAGGAGGCGGCTCCAAGGCCCAAAATGATTCCCGAGGAGTTGCATCACCACTTTGACTGTGTGCCTTGTGAAGTGGATATTCCCCTTGAGGACAAACAGCGATTTAATGAGGAAATTGATATTATTCACGTTGAAGGGCATACGAAAGGAAGCATATGCCTGCTTGTAAAAGGTATAGCTATTATTACCGGAGATGTTCTTCTCGGCAAGGGCGCGTCGGGCGCGAATGCTACTAAAAAAATCAACCTTCCCGGCAAAGATGTTTGCGCCGATTGGGATTTGGCAGTGAAGAATATCGCAAAGCTGATGGATTATTCATTTGAGTCTCTCTTGCCGAGTCACGGTGCGCCTGTAAAAACCGGAGCAAAGAGAGAATTGGAAGCACTTCTCAAAGAAATTAATATTTAATCAGGGAATCTTCCTTGCTCTCTGAAAAAAAGATAAAAAATCTCTTCGGAACACTGCCTCCCTCTCCGAAATATACTCCGCTTTTCGGCGACGCGTCGGACAGGAATTTTATCAGGATGACAACGGAGACAGAGGCAAAATCAAAAAGCTGTATCCTGATGGTTTATCCCGAACCGAATAATAACAGTCTTCAGGATTATATTGATACGGCAGAGCTTTTAAAAAAATACAATCTTCCAGTACCGGAAATTTACGGAGTAAGCTCGAATGACGGAGTTGCCGCGCTTGAAGACCTTGGAGACATTACTCTGCAGGAAGCGATAGTAAAAAATCCCGAAAGGGCACAGGAGTATTACAAGAGCGCCCTGTCCATACTTGCAAAGATGCAGTCACAGATAAAAGATGCAGACAATAAAAATGCCGTTGCCTTTGCCAGAAGATTCGATGATGCAAAATTCATCTATGAACTTCAATTTTTCAGGGAAAACTACATTGAGAAATTTCTTGGGAAAAAAATAAAAAAAACTCACCTCGAAGCTTTAAATAATGAGTTTAAAAGATTAAGCGCTTTCATAGCAGGGCACCTTCCGCTTGTTTTTACGCACAGAGACTATCATTCAAGAAATTTTATGGTGTCAGATGATAGAATTGTGATGATTGATTTTCAGGATGCCCGCCTCGGGCCCCCGCAATATGACCTGGTTTCCATTCTGAGAGATTCCTATGTGAAACTCGATGATGATTTTGTAAAGGGAATGATTGAATCATATTTCCGGTATCGGAAAGAATACGAATTTCCCGTAAGGGATAAAGATGAATTTTTGGTTTATTACGATTATTGCGCTTTGCAGAGGAACTTGAAGGCAATAGGGACTTTTGCCTTTCAGAAGGTTGGCAAGGGAAAGAATGATTATCTCAAATATATTCCTTTGACTTTTTCTTATGTAAAGGAGAATCGGGCGCTTGCTTCGGAGTTTACATATCTTGGAGAAATTCTCGATATTTATGTTGGGCTTTAAAGGAGAGGATGAAGAGAAAATAGGGGATGATATCTCTTCGGGCACAACTCACCTGTCCTTTTTTTCGGTTGTATGGCAATTGCCCCCGAATGCCTGAAAATAAGAAATAGAGTAGGAAGGTCTGAAAAAATCAGCGCGATAATTCGATTGATTTTTTCTGCATTTTCCTTTTTGCCTCGCGTACTTTACGTCTTTTCTTTTCGCTTGGCTTTTCGTAAAAACTTTTCTTTTTAATCTCGTTCAGGATATTCCCTTTTTTAAACTCTCTTTTCATCTTGCCGAGAGCTTTTTCGAGATTTCCGTTTACCTCAATTTTGAAAAGTACATTTCCCAACTAAATTCACCCCTTTGAGTTTTTTTTGAATATTTAAAAATCTTCAAATTTATCTATATGTTTATACTTTTCCGATTAGTCAGAGGCTTGTCAATTAGCCTGATAAGCTACTAAAAGACTCTTTACTTTATAGAAATTAAAAAATAATTCAAGAAAAAACTTAAAAAAATATTGTTATTGAAACTTCCTTTTTGTAAATTATCTAAAAGATATCTTAATATCGAATAATATTTATAAAAACACAAGCAATTCTATTTATTTTTAAAATCGGAAAAGAATTTTTAAAGAATTTCAACAATATGTTTCGCTTTAATTGTTTTTTTGAGTTTTTGAAGAGTGCCTTCAATCTGCATCAGGCATCCCGGGCAGGATGTGACGACAGTTTCAGCGCCCGTTTTTTCTATTGAATCGGTTTTTCTTTTTGAAATAGCGCCTGAAAGCGGAGGATATTCCACCGCGAAGGAACCTCCCGCGCCACAGCAATAAGCCGAATTTTTCATCTCAATAAAGCTGTTACCTCTGCTTTTTCTCAATATTTCCGTTGGAGAGTCCGCCATTTTCTTATTTTTTTTAAGATGACAGGGGGTATGGTATGTTATTTTTTCACCTGATTCCGTTTTTATATGGCAACCGAGTACATTCAGGAGGTAATTGGATATGTCAGTGCATCTTCCGGCGATTTTCAGCGCTTCGCCGTATAATGCGTTATCTTTTTCCATTATTTCCGGATATCTTTCCGAAAGCGCCTCAAGGCACGTTGGACAGGCGGTTATAATTGGACAGTTCTGCTTGTTAAGTATTTCTATATTGTTAACCGCGATTTCATTGGCGGTTTTCCAGTCGCCTGACGCAATCAGAGGATATGCGCAACAGTTGAGATTTTCCGGAAATAAAACTTTTTTTCCGTTCCTGTTTAAAAGACTTATGATTTTCTCTCCGATATGAGGATAAACAAATTCTATGAGGCATCCCGGGAATAATACCACTTCATCACTGCCTTCCTGTTTTATTGAATTAAACCTCTCCCTCAATGAAACTTTTGCGATTGCAGGAAGCTTTCTGAATTCCGTCATTCCGGAAAAGAATAAGGGTAAATGGCGTATAGTATTTTCATTGTCCTTATATGGAGAAGTTGACAGATATGCCGCTTTCAGGCTTTTTTCAAAAAGCGAGCGGTTTTTAATTACATTTTTAAAAAGAAACTTCTTAAGCCACGGCAAATCACCCTTTTCCGAGTAGCGCTTTCTGAGCTTGAGCAACAGGCCGGGGATGTCGATTTTTACCGGGCATACATCAGAGCATTCTCCGCATCCCGTGCAGGAAAATGCGAGAGTTTTCGCTTTTTTTGCACCGTCTATGAAATATGTCAAAAGCGTACCTATGCCTCCCATATATGTATGTCCGAAAATATGTCCTCCGATTTCCCTGAATACGGGACAGACATTAAGACAGGCGCCGCAACGAAGACAGTAAAGAATTTCCCTGAATTCATTATCTGCAAGAATTTCTGAGCGTCCGTTGTCAATCACTACAAGATGCACCTCTTCGGGTCCGTGTGCGCCGAGAGTGAGGTTAAGCTCGATATCGGCAGTGCGACTGGGTCCCGTAATGTAGGAGATGTAGCTTGTGATATTCTGTCCCGTGGCATTTCTCGTTAAAAGGCGGATTAGGGGAACGCTTTCAGCCATTGTGCCGATTATCTTTTCCATTCCCACTACTGCAATGTGAATCGGGGGAAGACTAGAGCAAAGGCGCGCATTGCCTTCGTTTGAAAGGATTACGAGAGTGCCCGTATCTGCAATGAGAAAATTGCTTCCCGTGATTCCCGCTTCGGCATCTATGAATTTTTGTCTCAGATGTCTTCTCGCGACTTTTACCAGTTCATCGGGGTCATCGGGAAGACTCCTGCCTTCCACTTTTTCAAAGGTGCGCGCAATCACCTCTTTAGTTAAGTGCATCGCGGGAACAATGAGATGAGAGGGTTTTTCCCCCCTTAGCTGAATTATCCATTCCCCAAGGTCCGTTTCTACTGCGTCAATTCCCTTTGACGCGAGTTCTTCGTTAAGACCTATCTCTTCCGATGCAAGTGATTTCGATTTTACGGTTTTCGTGATGTTATGCTCTTTGAGAAGAGACGTTATATATCCGCAGGCAGATGAGGCATCCTTTGCCATATAGAAAGTTCCGCCCGCGTTTTCAAAATTTTTTTTAAAACTTTCAATATTTTTATCAAGGTTATCGATGGCATTTTTCTTTATATTGCGGGCATTTTCGCGCGCAGATTCAATGTCTTCAAATTCAAAAAATGCCTTGTCCCTGTTTTTCGTGAATCTTTCGGTTGTTCTGTTGAGCGCTTCCTTTAGAATAGGATTGTTGACGGCATTGCGGCATTCCCTGTTGTAATTTTTACCTGTCTTTTTTTGCGGCATAAGGATAATTCCTCCCATTGCTGAAATAACTTAAAAGTAGTAAATCGTCATATCACTTGCAAGAAAATTATCATCTGCTATCTTTTAGCGGGGCAAATATAATGAAAATATCCTTTTCCAACCATTTTTATGCCGGTATTGAATTAAATTCCGAAAGACTTGAAACAATTGCGTCTCTCGGATATGAAAATATAGAATTCTGGACAATGCCGCCTCATATCGATTTGTATAATGAAAAGAGCAATGCCCATACATTCAGGTTGCTTGAAGAATCAGGGCTCAAAATCAACTCATACCACACGCCTATTTTTAAAATTGACACTTCAGGCAAGCGCAGGGAGATTGCATACATAACCGATACCGATGAGAATGAAAGGGCGGAATCGGTAAAACTCATTTGCAGGTCAATCGAAGTTATCTCAGAAAGCGGTTCAAAACTTGCCATTGTCCACGGGGATATTAAGGATAAGAGCGATATCGAAGGAGCGAAATCCGCGCTTAAGAAAAGTTTGACGGAAATATGCGGGTATGCTTTGAAAAAGGAAACCCGGATTGCCCTCGAGAATACGGAAAGAGAAATGCCTGTAAGTGACCTGGTTGAAATAGTGAAAGATTCAGGTTTGTTAAATCTCGGTATTTGCGTTGACGCGGGACACGCCAATATTTTTGAAGATGCCGTGAAGGCAGTGGAAATCGCGGGCAAATATCTTCTGAATATCCATATGTCCGACAATGACGGCATCGGGGATTTGCATCTTCATCCGGGCGAGGGAAATGTGAGGTGGAATGAAATAGGAGATATCTTAAATAAAATGAATTACAGGGGAAGCATCACTCTTGAGGTTAAAAGCTGTAACGGCGCAGATGGAATCACTTTTGATGAAGTTGAGAAAATGTTATTTGGATGAATATAAAAATATCCTCAACTTTCCACTAATCATTTTGCCGCTTTTAATTATTCTGATTAAATGTTAAATAGCTAATTTATTTGTTTATAATTAAGTGTCAAAATAGAAACCAAAAAATCGGGACAGAAAGGCTGGAAATGAAAAAAAGCAATCTTTATATCATTATAACAATTGTGGTTGTAGTAGCGCTGTTTTTTACATTCAGGTCTTTTCGCCGGGGAAAGAATAATGATATTGAATACTTAACCGCACAGGTTACCCGCGGGAAGATTGTCCAGAAGGTTAGCGCTACGGGCACTGTCAATCCAAAGGCAATGGTAATTATCGGAAGTCAGGTTTCAGGTAAGGTAAGTAAAATAATTGTGGATTTCAACAGCAGAGTAAAAAAGGGGCAACTCCTTGCCAAAATAGACCCGCAGATTTTTCAGGCGCGTGTTGACCAGTCAAAATACAATCTGAGATTGTCGCTTAAAAACCTTAACAAAAATGAAGTCCTGCTCAAAGATTCGCAATTGAAACTTAAACGAATTCAGGCATTGAATCAAACGGGATTTGCTTCCGACCAGGAACTTGATTCTGCTCAAAGTGCCCATGATTCAGCGGTAGCGCAGGTAGAGGTTTCAAAAGCGCAGGTTGACCAGCAGAGGGCGATTCTCGAGGAGTCGGAAACTAACCTCAAATATACGGACATTATTTCTCCCGTTGACGGCATCATCGTATCACGGGAAGTCGATGTGGGTCAGACGATAGTGGCGAGTATGCAGACACCAACTCTTTTTATCGCCGCTAAGGACCTTTCCGTAATGCAGATTGAAACCAATGTTGACGAGGCGGATATCGGGCGCGTTTTAACGGGACAGAGCGTTGACTTTACCGTAGATGCTTTTCCTGAAAGGACATTCGCAGGTAAAGTATCGCAAATAAGGATATCACCGCAGAATGTTCAGAATGTGGTCACCTATGAAGTGATAATCGATGTGGATAACAGCGACCTGATTCTCAAACCGGGAATGACCGCCAATGTGAGCATAACTACAAGCGTACAGGAAAATGTCTTGAGAATACCCAATGCGGCACTGAGATTTATGCCCCGTGAGGAAAAGGAAAAAATGAAAAAAAATGCGAACTACAGAAAATATGCCGCCAAGGGTGTCTGGAAAATCCTGCCTGATAATAAACTTCATAAAGTGGAAGTTAAAACAGGAATCAGCAACAGCGCCTTTACCGAGCTTATTGAAGGTGAGATAAAGGAAGGCGGCAATGTAGTGATAGATGCCATTTACGAAGATTAGTTAATCCTTAACATTTAATCTGATAATGTTTCTGGAAGTTAAAAACCTTAAAAAATTCTATTCTGTGGGCGAGCAGGTAGTCCGTGCTCTCAACGGTGTTTCCGTAAGCGTTGAAAAGGGTGAGTTTGTCGCGATTCTCGGCTCGTCGGGGTCGGGTAAATCCACATTTATGAATATACTGGGGTGTCTCGATGTGCCCACTGAAGGCGAATTTTATTTCGACGGAAAAAATGTGAGCGAACACTCTCCAATACAGTTATCGGAACTCAGAAATAAAAAAATTGGTTTCGTGTTTCAGGGTTTTAATCTCCTGTCGCGGACAAGCGCCATTGAAAATGCCGAACTTCCTCTCATTTACAGCGGAATTCATCAAAAGGAAAGAAAGGCAATTGCTCTTAATGCACTGAAGGATATGGGGATTGATGACAGGGCGACACATCTGTCAAATCAGTTGTCGGGCGGTCAGCAACAGAGAGTCGCCATTGCGCGCGCTCTTGTAAACAAGCCCTCTCTCATTCTTGCAGATGAGCCCACGGGAAATCTTGATACAAAAACAAGCAGGGAGATTATGGACATATTTACTTCTCTCAACAGGGACAAGGGGATAACGATTATTATGGTAACGCACGAGACCGACATTGCCGCGTACGCGCAAAGAAGAATTCATTTTAGCGACGGACTGATAGTGTCAGATGACGGGGGAGGGCAGTTGACGGATACTCCCGTGCTTTGGGGAGACGACTGAGTTAGATGAATATTTTTGTGAATATACGGGTTGCACTGAGAGCATTGCGCGTTAACAAGGTTCGTTCCTTCCTTACCATCCTCGGGATAATCATAGGTGTAAGCGCGGTTATCGCAATGATAGTGATAGGAAACGGAGCCAAAGCCAAACTCGCGGAATCGATTGAAAGCATCGGTTCCAATATGCTTATGGTCCGCCCCGGTTCACAGACAAGCGGAGGCACGAGAATGGGGATGGGGACCAGTTCAACGCTTAAGCTCAGCGATGCAATTGCCATTGCTGAGGAGTGCTCTGCCGTGAAAAATGCCGCACCCGTTGTGAGTGGCGGCGCTCAGGTCGTTTACGCTAACGATAACTGGAATACTATGGTTATGGGAACTACTCCCGATATGTTCGCAATTCGTGACTGGAAATTAGATGAAGGCAAATTCATAACCGCTTCTGATGTGGAGGGCGCAACGAAAAATTGCGTCATCGGAAAGACCGTTGCCGATAATCTTTTTTTCGGTGATAATCCAATCGGTAAAGTAATAAGAATTAACAGGGTGCTCTTTACCGTTGTGGGATTGCTCGAGAGCAAGGGACAGTCTCTTATGGGGCAGGATCAGGACGATATTATCTACATTCCTATATCGACTGCACAGCAAAGGGTATTCGGGTCGCGCCGTCCGGGCATCATAAATATGATTATGGTAAAGGCGGTTTCGCAGAAAAAAGTAGATGCCGCTGAAGAGCAGATGAATGAACTTTTAAGACAAAGACATCGTATCGGAAAAAATCAGGAACCGGATTTTATCGTTATGAATTTTGCCGAAATGAGCGGATTTGCCACAAAAGCGGCAAGCATTTCTTCGCTTCTGCTCGGTGCTATCGCTTCAATATCGCTTCTTGTGGGCGGAATCGGGATTATGAACATAATGCTCGTATCTGTTACAGAGCGCACCCGGGAAATTGGCATAAGAATGGCAATCGGCGCGAAGCAGAGGGACATACTTTTTCAGTTTCTCACCGAAGCGGTTGTCCTTTCATTTCTCGGGGGATTGATTGGCACGGTGATTGGCGTCGGCATTTCAGTTGTGGTTTCAAATTATTTTGAATGGCCTACGATTATTTCCCCCTTTGCGATTATTCTCGCTTTCGGATTTTCCGCGGGAGTGGGAATATTCTTCGGTTTTTATCC
>CAZJVM010000032.1:0-31059 GCA_964549305.1 uncultured bacterium | reverse complement strand
ATTGGACGACAAATTCAGTAAAGTAAATTTCCTTAACATTTCCTGTTTTCAACACGGAGTTGACCCTTTTCATAATTTCCGCCTTCAATTGAAGTTTGCCTTCGACGGATTTAACGTCATCAAAAGTTTTTGCGGAAAGGTAGACGACCACGATGTCTTTAATTTTTGAGATGTTTTCCTCGATCTCAGTTTTTACCTCTTCAGAGGCGATGCGAAATTCCATTGAAATTTTCAGATATTTGTTTCTGTCTTTGTCCGCAAGATTCAGAATGAATGTTTCCAGGGGGACGCCGATTGACATACTTTCATTACTTTCTTCGACTACTGCCGTTTCTTCGGCGCTTTCCGCTTCCTTATCGCCTTTGAAAAAGGTTATTGCTCCGATTGCCCCTCCTGCGATTACTATTACGGCGACTGCAATGATAATTACCATTTTCATGGGAAATTTTTTCTTCGGCGCCGTATCCTCCTTTGCCGGCGGTGCTTCCGCAACAGTTTCTTTAGTTTCTGTTGATTCATTAGTTTCTTCTGGCATAACATTCCTCCGCTTTTTTAAAAATATACCTATCTGTCATATGCAATCTTTGTGCCAAGTTTTTAAACTTTTAAAGTTTTTCGAAAACTTTTTTGAAATAGAAAAAAACCGTTATTTCAAAGAGTTATTTACGTGAACGAGGTTCTTGTGTATGCTTTTTTTCAAAAGCGGTAAAAAGGTGTTTTCAGGAGGAAATTATTCGTCAAAAATCCGCTTTGCCAGTCAAATTAATGACGTATCAAAAGGGCTGAAGAAGGCCATTTAAAAGGAAAAAATAGAGGGTGGGGCCCTGTCGCCAAAGGCAAAACAGGACCCCGGGGGAGGCAAATTATCTCTTCAGGTTAACAAGATCCTGAAGCATTTCATCTCCGGCAATGATTATTTTAGAGTTTGCCTGAAATCCTCTTTGAATCGTTATCATATTGACAAACTCCTGCGATAGATCAACATTCGAAAGTTCAAGGCTTCCGGAATTTATAGTTCCGAATCCCGATGATTTTCCGACGCTGAGAATCGGAAGTCCCGAATCCTTGCTTTCTGCAAAAAGATTTGCGCCCATACTTGTCAAACCATTAGGGTTTTTAAAGTTTGAAAGGGCAAACTGATAAAGATCTTTAGTAGATCCGTTTGAAAAAAGCCCTGTCAGTACTCCTTCCCCGTTTATCGACAAACTTTGCAGAGATCCTGAGCTATATCCGTCCTGATCCTGAAAATTGGTTGCCGATGCTGCGGCAAACTGAGTTGTACCGTCAAGCCCCGTGCCAGAATCCGTTGTAATGCTTGTTCCGAAGTCAAAAGCAATAGACTGATTTTGAGCGGCACCTCCCGAGAAGTCAAAATCCGAGGAAGTGGTTGATTCCGTATCCAGTGCGCCGTATTCGTTAAAGTTCAGAGCGCCTTGTGCAACTTCCTGCAAAGTTCCGGATGTTCCGCCCGTAATGTCTCCTCCGTCGACCAGTGTGTGCCATTCCCAGGAATTTGAAGCGCTTTTCCTGAAATAGGCAGTTGTCAAATGGCCGTTTCCCAGTGAATCATACACCGTTATTGCCGATGAAAAATTCGATGTCCCGTCAGGGTCACTTGTACTGAATGTTGAAGGTGTTGTTTCATCAGAATTGAGATTCAATGAAAGAGAAACCTTTGTTGTCGCTTTAGGCGCGGATGAAGGCGATGAGAGATCGATGTTGGCCAGAGAACCGTCTCTGCTGCCCGATGAATTGATGCTGTACCCCTGAACTTTAGAGTCATTTGAAGTGACGAGCAATCCGTCGCTGTTGAGACTGAATTGCCCCGCTCTCGTGTAGTACCTGCCGTTGCTGTTTTCAACGATGAAAAAACCGTTTCCGTCAATGGCAAGGTCGGTTACGTTCGAAGTGCTTTCAAATGAACCCTGAGCAAATGTCTTGCTTACATCAGCCAGTTTTACTCCGCGCCCTATCTGTCCCACATCCATGATGCTTTGGCTTAAAACATTTGAAAACGATGAGCGACTTGCTTTGAAGCCTACGGTGTTGACATTTGAAATATTATTGCCAATTACCGAAATGGCGTTCTGATGTGCTGTCAAGCCGCTGATTCCTGCAAATAGTGCACTTAACATTTTTTATCCTCCTTTATTATTTGAATTTTCTATTTAACTTTAAGCAGGTATTCCGGACTTACATTAATTCCGCTTATTTCAAGATATGGAGTTCCGTTTTTGAATGTAAGGCCGTCAACATTTCCGTTTATTATTGTGGTTGAGTTTACGGAATTATGGTTTTTATCCAGAGCAGCTACGCGAAATGTGTATTTCCCGTCTGGAACTGCCTGATTTTCAAAATTTTTACCGTCCCAGGTTATGTCATGCCTTCCCGCTTCGGTTGTTCCGAGAGTAATTTTTCTTACAACAGGACCGTTATTCTTGGAAATGGTTATTTCGACACTGCGCGCATTGTCTTTTAATTCAAAGCTTACCGGAGAAATATTACCGCCTTCCACATTGACTTTGTTACCGGCGACTTCCACTTCTTTGCCAACGAGATTGGAAAACGAAATGTTTTTCTGCGAATTGATTGAAGAAGAAAGTGAAGAGAATTCCTTATTGAGAGAGCTTAGTTGTTCAAGGCTGGAAAATTGAGCCAGTTGCGCGGTAAACTCCGTATTCTCCATTGGTTCGAGGGGGTCCTGATACTGAATCTGGGCAAGAAGCATTTTTAGGAACGCATCCTTACCGAGGCTTTTTTCTGTCCCTGATGCCGCAGCATTCTGATTAGAAACCGTTGAAGAATTTGAAAGCGCCATTTGTAAATCTGAAATATTCATTTTGGATACTCCTTCCTTTTTTCTTTAGGCAAAAAAATCAACTTTGCCGTCAAAAGATATGAATAAGTTGCTGTTTCCCGGTGAAGTTACGTTCTCTGTCTTTTTTGCAGAATCTTCCATGCCGGCATTTCTTGTTTGTTTCCCTTTAAAATTGTTCCGCCAGTTTTGATCCCGATTATTATTTCCTCCCACGGATACTGAGAATTCCTTCACGAGTACTCCCTTTTCTGACATATTATTGATGAGGTCGTTTTTGTTATTATCTAAAAGAGATTTGACATTGGAGTCTTTTGCCATGATTGTAATTGCCACTTCCTTGTTTTTGTGGGTTACGACTTCAATCTTTATGTTGCCGAGGTCGGGAGGAGACATATCGATTTTTATCTCTTTTTTGTTTGATGAGAGCACTGCGCTTACAGAGTCTTCAATCTGCCGTGAAACTGACTGATAGATTTGGGATTTGTCTTGAGAAACGGAGTTGTGTCCTGTTTCTATTCGTCCCGATGGTTGAAATGAAAACTCACTGCCTTTGGAAACGGTGTTTTTCCCTTCTATCCCTTTAGGCATTTTTCCGTCATTTGTGTCCTTGTGGGAGCTTTCTTTTTCATTCCCTCCGTCAAAAAACTTTGACAGGTTTTTAGTATCTGCTTTTTCAGTATCTTTAAGAAGTGCATGGAGAAGTTTATTTTCCGCTTTAAAATCTTTTTCGCTGACCGTTGCTGTTTCCACTGTTGTTTCAGGAGGTTTTGTTTCTTTGGTGGTAAAAATCTGTTCGGTTTCGGCAGGTTCGGTGATTTTCTGCGAAATTTCCGGTTTTTCCTTAGTTTGATTTTTGATTGCCTCTATTAAAAGCGCGTTATCAGTTTGTTCTTTGCCGCTTTCAATGGGGATTACGGTGTTTTCCGGGTTATTGAATTCTTCGGATGCTGCTATTTTATTTTCCGTACTAAAAGCGATAATTTTTGTATCTATGCGCGCGACTCCTTCTTCGGTTGCATTTTCTGATGAATTGTCAGTATTTTTCTGAATCTGCGTTAAATCAACTATATTGTTTACAGCAAGGTTGGCACTTATCATTTCATTTTCTGTTGTTGTATTGTCTTCAACTTCAGGAGCGCTCTCACTTACTGATTTTTCCGGCGACTCCTTTTTTTTAGTTTTCATAATTTCATTAATTTTTTTCTGAAAATCGGAGATTTCGGGTTTGTCAGTTTCATTTTTCTCAGTATGAGCTTTGGATTGATTATTGTAAGAGCTATTGGTCTTACTTGCCGGTCTGGATTCAGGTGTTTTTACTAAATTTTTTTCCGGTGGTTTAATGTCCTGTATAAGGATGTTTGGTTCCATTTTATTAATTCTCCGTTGATGAGAGGAGTTGAGTAACCTTGATTGCTCTTTCCTTCGACATTGAAGGAAGAATCTTTGCAACCTGGTCGCTTTTCATTCTTGAAAATATTTCTATAACCGTTTCATCGGGAAGGCGGTCCATGATAGTTGCCGCTTGCGGCCCTTTCATTGAAGAATAAATTTTTACCAGATGCTGAATATTTTTTTCATCTTTTTCTTCCTTTGTTTTAAGGAGGGAAGCGATATTTTTTCTGAGGTTTTTTAATTCCTGTATTTTATCTTCCAATTCCTTTTGAGCGATTGTGATTTTTTCTTCTTCGTTTTCAAGATATTCTGCTTTTTTTTCATAAATGGCTAAAGTTGCCGTATTTTCTTTCTCTTCAGCCATATTGGATGCGTTTTTCTCATTCACTTTCTTCCCGGAAGATATCTTTTCCGATTTTACAGGTTTTTTTTCTGCGCTAATTTGAGCGGGAACAATAAAGAATCCGAGAAGAAAAACCTTTAAAACCAGAATCACAAAACAGGTTTTGAGAATATTGTTCGATTTAAAAATTTTCATAATTAACCTCTCTTTTTTACCATTCCTTATTATTGCTTTTGCCGTTAATATTCAGTCCGATTTCATCGAGTTCCTTTTGCTCATTTTTATTGTCTTCAGCTTTGTTTATTTTTACTTCACGGTCTTTAAGATTTTCGAGTATTTGCTTTTCCTGACAGGCATTTTTCAATTTTTCCGTGGAGGAAACCAGTGAGCTGTGTATTCCCTGTATAACTTCAGCCTGTGATTTTATGTCTTTTATGAGGTGGTCAATGTATTCCATATACGTAATGTAATCTCTTGCCGCGGAAGGTTTCTTTTGAATCTTTTCCAGCATATTTTTATATTTCTCCAAATTATGACGTTTCTTGTTTAGGGTCATTTTTTCCTTTTCAAGTGAGGATTTCATTTCGGCTACCTCAACCTGAAGTTGTTGTTCTTTAATCTCCCTGAAGTCCAAAACTTTTTGAAGCTTGAATTTATCTTTTGCCATATGCCTGTATTTTCCGGTATTTAGTTGTCAATTTCTTTGAAAAGGTTTAAAAGTTGTGCAACTGATTCCTCTACGCTTATTTTTTCGTCTATACCCTGTTTCATATAGTTATTGACGCGCTCTATCATTTCTATTGACCTGTCTATTTCAGGATTACTTCCGCTAACATATGCGCCGATGTTAATAAGGTCTTCCGCTTTTTTATATATGGCAATAATCTCGATAAGCTTTTTTGACATTTTCATATGCTCGTCGGAGACAATATCCTTCATTACCCTGCTCACGCTTTGCAATACATCTATGGCGGGATAGTGGTTTCTTGAAGCCAGTTCTCTGGTAAGGCAAAGGTGTCCGTCGAGTATGGAGCGCATCGCGTCTGAAACAGGTTCATTAAAGTCATCGCCTTCGACGAGAACGGTATAAAGCCCTGTAATGCTGCCTTTGCCTTTATCGAGGCCCGCTCTTTCCAGGAGTTTGGGAAGCATTGCAAAAACTGAAGGGGTGTATCCTTTGGTTGTAGGAGGTTCTCCGATTGCGAGTCCTACTTCTCTTTGAGCCATTGCAAGCCTTGTAACGGAGTCCATCATCAATATTACATCCAGTCCTCTGTTTCTGAAATATTCCGCAAGGGTTGTCGCTATGAATGCGCCCCGAACACGAATCAAAGGGCTTTGGTCGGATGTTACGGCAACTACGATCGATCTTTGCAATCCTTCTTTTCCAAGGTCTCTTTCAATAAACTCCCTGACTTCTCTGCCTCTCTCTCCAATGAGAGCAACGACATTAACATCCGCCTTTGTGTTTCGGGCAATCATTCCCATTAAAACGCTCTTGCCTACACCGGAACCGGCGAATATTCCCATCCTTTGTCCCTTGCCGCAAGTAAGAAGCCCGTTGATGTTTCTTATTCCAAGATCGAGTTTTTCACTGATAATATTTTTTTCCAAAGGGTTCAGAGGGTCGGAATAGATATGGTATTCGCTGTCGCCCCAAATAGGACCTTTCCCGTCAATGGGGTTTCCGAAACCGTCTATAATCCTTCCAAGATAATTTTCACCTACGTTTATTGATGCTTTGCTTTTAACAACTTTAATCAAACTTCCGGGACCTATTCCCCTTATATCGCCCAATGCCATAAGCAGAGCTTTGCCTCTGTTAAATCCTACAATTTCCGTTTCTATGGGTTGCTCTGCGCCGTTGGGATATATAAGGCATGATGACCCGATTATAGCATTGGGAGCATATCCCTCGATAACCAAACCGACTACCTTGGTTACCTTTCCGTAAAGGTCGAGTGGATTGCTTTTCTCTACAATCTTTGAGTATTTATTAAAATTAAGTTCCATTTTCACTTTCCGTTATCCCGTGATATTTCATCAATAATCGTTGAAGTTATCATTTCTATCTGCTTTTCAATAGAAGCGTTGATGCAGTGCGATTCGGTGTGTATTATGTAACCGCCTGCCTGAATTTTTTTACTCGGTTCCACAATCAGTTTTTCTTTGAGCTCTCCGAGTATTTCCTCTACTACAGGATGACAGGCTTTGAATCTTTCAAAATCCGAGGGGTTGATTAAAAGTTTTATATTTTCTGATTTTGGAAGTGTATCTATGCTTTTTTTGATGGATTCAAAAATATATTCGCTGTTAGACGAAATTTCATGGGATATTATTTTTTCCGCTATTTTCCCCGAAAGCTTTACGGCAAAATCTATGGCGCTGATTCTGATTTCCTCTGCTTTGTTTTTGGCATCATCGACGGCATTTTTAAAAAGGTCGCATATTTCTTTGGTTGCCATGAGTGCTGATTCTTCACCTTTGGCAAACCCGTCGTTGAATATTTTTTCCCGATTATTGACCGCTTCGGAAGGTCTTGTTTGTCGGTTATTTGTTCTCTCGTCGTTGCTGTCAGATGCCCCTTGAGAAGAGTTTCCCGAAATAAGAGTCAACTTTCTGAACTTATCCGGTGTTTTTTTCTTCTTTGATGTTTTCGCGCGGGATTTTAACTCTTCAAGCTTGAAAGGTGATATGCTCAATACTTCTTCCTCCTTTTTATTAAACTACCATTTCTTCATCAGCGCCTATGCCGAATGATATTTTTCCTTCTTCCTCGAGTTTTCTCGCTATCGAGACTACGTCCTGCTGCGCTTTTTCAACGTCCTTGAGCTTAACGGGCCCCATTGTTTCCATATCATCCGTAATCATATCTTTGACTCTTTCAGAAACATTGCCAAAAATTTTATTTTTCAGTTCATCGCTTGCCGCCTTAAGGGCAAGGGCGAGTTTCTGTCCGTCGATTTCCTTAAGCACTCCCTGAAGGTCTCTGCCTTCGAGCATAACAAGGTCTTCAAAAACGAACATATGTTCTTTGATTTTCTGGGCAATTTCGTTGTTTTGCTCTGAAATGGCGGCTAATATTTTGCCTTCAACTGATTTGGGAAGATGATTCAGAATTTCTGCAACCGGTTTGATCCCTCCGATTGCATTCTTCTGTTTGCCTCCCAGGTCTCTGAGTTCCTTTACGAGGAGGTCGTCGATTTCATTAATTACCTCAGGCGCAACTTCTTTAAGGTTTGCCATTCTCGTGATTACATCGCTTTGAATTTTTTTTGAAAGCTTTTCGGTAATGGTTGCCGCGGTATTCGCTTCGAGGCGTGAAATTATCAGGGCAATAACCTGGGGATGCTGGGATTTAAGAAAATTTGCCGCAAGTTCCGGATCCGTTGTTTTAAGAAGATCTATTCCGTCGTCATTGGTAAATTCCGAATAAAGATCCATTTCAGGATCCCGGTTCTTTATTATGGCTTCCACCTTTCGCATTAACTTCGATGCGTATGCTTTATCAGGCTTAACTAATCCGCTGGTTCCCGTTGCCTGACTGTAAAATTCGTCCATTATTGAATTGAGCTCGTTTTCCGACACTTCATCCAATTTGCTAAGATGGCTCAAAACTTCTTTTACTTCATGGCTGTTTAAATTCTTCAATATTTCACAAGCCATATCTTCTCCGAGAACGTATAAAAGTATTGCCGCCTTTTTTGCATTGGTTACGTTTGCTGCCATTTATTTAACTCCCGTTATTAAGCCAACCTTTTATGATTTTCCCCGCCAATTCGGGATTGTTTTTCGCAAGGTCAAATGCCTTCTGTTTTGCTGCTGCGCCTGACTGCTGTTGTTCGGATATGCCTTCGATTTTCTTTTCAGCTTCCGAAACGCTCATTGGATAGCTCAAAGCGAGTTCCTGCTGACTGACGGGTCTTGTTATCCATCCGATTACAGGCCTGAGAATAAGGAAGTAGATAATGACTATTGATAAGAGAATCGAAAGATACTTAATGAGAAGATCCAGGCTGTTGCTGTCAAAGAAACCTGCGGGAGATATTTCAGGAACCTCTTGTGTTGTTTCAAAAGGTATATTTACCACTTCCACCTTGTCGCCTCTTTCCTCAACAAAACCCATTGCCGTTTTTACAATATTATTGAATTTGTTCATTTCCTCTTCCGTTCGGGGAAGATATTCGGACTCTCCGGATTCCCCGGAGGTATTGTACGTTCCGTTGATTAGCACCGCTACTGAAAGGGATTTTATATTTCCCGAAGGAATTGTCTGATGACTTATGGTTTTATTGATTTCGTAATTTTTTACCTCATTTGAATTTGTCGATTCGTTTGTATTGCCGTTTGCGGCATAATTTTCCTGAGAAGGGGGCGCGGCAGGCGCGGAAACATTTCTTTCTTCGCTTATTTCCTCACTTCTTACCACTAAGGAATCGGGGTCGTACTTTTCCTCGGTGAGCTCTATTTGCTGAAAATTGATGTCTGCCGTAACTCTTGATATTACATTATCTTTGCCGACTACCTTTTCGAGCATTGTCTGCATTCGCTTTTCCAGTGCAGCTTCGACAGTCTGTTTGTATTCGATTTGAAGACTGCTTCCCATTCCCCCGGGGCCGTCTTTTTCTTTTGATGACAAGATGTTTCCTTTGGAATCGATAACTGTCACATTTTCGGGTAAAAGACGCTGAACGGAACCTGAGACGAGATTGACTATTCCCATCACCTGTTTTTTCGAAAGACTCTGGTTCGGTATTATGTGAAGCACAACGGAAGCTTTGGGCTTGTTATTGCCTTCCAGAAAAAGAGATTCTTCGGGAATTGCAAGATGCACTCTTACATCGCTTACTTCGTCGAGTTTCGCGATTGTTCTTTTAAGTTCTCCTTCCAAAGCTCTCTGATAATTGACTTTTTGAACGAAATCAGTGAGACCGAAGCTGTTCTTGTCAAATATTTCAAATCCTACTCCGCCCCCTTTGGGTACTCCCTCGGATGCAAGTTGCATTCTTATGTCATATATCTGGTCTGAGGGGACATAAATGCTCGAGCCATTATTTTCTATTTTATAGGGAACTTTCGTCTCTCTCAGTTTTGCAACTACCGCTGATGCGTCATCTGTATCCAGGTTAGCGTAAAGCAAATCATAGTCGGGAGTTGTTCCCCAAAAAACTATTGCTCCGAAAGCGGAAAGAAACAGTATCAAAAGAACAAAAAATGAAATTCTGTTTCCCACGGGAAGGTTTGCGAAAAGATTTTTAATTTGTAAAAAAAGCTGGTTCATTATTCCGGTTTTCCCTTTCTAATGCGCATTAAATAGGCATTTTCATTATTTCCTGATAAGCGTTCATCATTTTGTTTCTAACCTGAAGCATCAGCTTCATTGAAACATCTGCTTTCTGAAGCGCTATCATTGTTTCGTGAATGCTCTTGTTTTCTCCAAGGGCGAATTTTTGAACGGAGATGTCAGCTTCCTTCTGATGCTTCTCAACATCGTTGACCATTGTTTTAATAGTTTGCGAAAATGATTGCCCCTCTTTTACGGGTTTCTGCGTGTTGATTCGCATCTCATCGAAGAGCGACTTTAAAGGCAGCTTTCCGATTTTCATATCATTCATTTTTTATGCTCCTATTTCCCTATGGTGAGGGCTTTTTGAGCCATATTTTTTACAGCGTTTATGGCTGTTACATTGGCTTCATATGCTCTTGTTGCAGAAAGCAGTTTAACCATTTCTTCCATAACATTGATGTCAGGAACTTTGACGAAACCATTTTCATTTGCGTCAGGATGTCCCGGGTCGTATTTCATTTTAAAATTGTCCCCTTCTTTTACAACTGCCACGACTTCAACTCCCTTGATGCTTTCTTGAAGGGTATTTTTAAAAGACCTATTGTTTGAGCCGTTGATGTTTTTTTCGGAAAGTATGGGAGTTTTTTTCCTGTAAGGGCCTCCTTCGGCGGTTTTTGTAGTATCGGCGTTTGCAAGATTCGATGATATTAGGTTCATCCTCATCCTTTGCGCTTCAAGCGCCGATGAACTTATCTTCAGTGAAGTTAAAAAGTCCATATATTATCTGCTCCCGCTTTCCCTTATTATTTCTTTAAGGTAATTAAATTTTTTTCCTGTTATCTGAGATAGAGCGTCATACATAATTCCGTTTTCAGAAAGTCTTGTCATTTCTTTGTCAATATTTACGTTGTTGGATTGTCCGTCACCCGGTTTCGTCTCTGAGGTAACTATTTTTGTGTCAAGAATATCTTTTCCCTTTTTGCCCGAAAGATGCTTTCCGTTTGTAGTTTTAAGTGAAACGGAGTTACCGTTATTTATTCTATCTGAAAGAACTTTTCCGAATTTAAGGTCTTTTGATTTATACCCGGGAGTTTCCGAATTTGCTATATTTGACGATATAAGAAGCTGTCTCGACGCTCTTGCATCAAGCACATCATTCAAAATTTTTATCGTTACGCCAAATATTCCATTGTCTGCCATTTTTTTCTCCGAATAAATAATGTCCCTAAACATTTAGCAAGAAGCGTGCCAGACACCGGAACATTTAAAGAAATAATATTTTATAGGTTAACTAATTGATATTTAATGGTTTTATTGAGCGGATTGATCCGGTAAAATAATAACAAATATTTAAGAAATCGGAACATCTGGAATTTTTTACCTCTGGCAGGGGATAATTTTTCCTCTACGGAAAAACGTTTCTATGAATTGAGTTGATATTCTTTAAGTTTGTTTCTTAAAGTTCTGATACTTATCTGAAGCATGTCTGCCGCTTTTGTGCGGTTTCCTTCAACTTTTTTAAGTGTGCTTATAATCAGTTTTTTCTCCATTTCCCTGATTGTGATGTTGTCATCAAAATCTATTTGGGAATTTCCCATATCGTCCTGATAATCAAAAAGCAGGTTTTTCGGTTCAACAGGTCCCTCTTCACAGAGCAAAACAGCCCTTTCAATCAAATTTTCAAGTTCTCTCACGTTTCCGGGCCAGGAATGATTTTCCAGCAATGATATGGATTGCGCGCTCAGTTTTAGAGAATCTTTACCGTTTCTTCTGCAGGAATTTCTCAGAAAGAATTCCGCAAGCACTTTTACATCTCCTTTCCTTTGTCTTAGAGGCATTAATTTGACAGGGATTACATTAAGGCGGTAAAACAAATCCTGCCGAAATTGCCCGGTTTTAATATACTCTTTAATGTCTCTGTTGGTGGTTGCGATTACCCGTACGTTGGTTTTTACCGGATTTTTGCCTCCCACTCTGTCGATTTCGCCTTCCTGCAGGACTCTCAGGAGTTTTGCCTGAAGAGAAAATTTCATTTCGGTAATTTCATCCAGAAGAAGCGTCCCTCCGTTTGCAAGTTCAAACTTTCCTTCCTTTTTGCTTACGGCTCCGGTGAATGAGCCTTTTTCATGGCCAAAAAGTTCGCTTTCAAGAAGTCCTTCCGGAAGGGATGCGCAGTTAATGGCAATAAAAGGCATATTTTTCCTGTTGCTGTTATTGTGAATGAATCTTGCCATCAATTCCTTTCCTGTTCCGCTTTCACCCTGTATCAAAACCGTTGCGTTGCTCTTTGATATGGATTTTGCAAATGAGAGCATTTTGTTCACTTCTTCATTGTTTGTTATGAATGTTTTTTGTTCCGAAGCATTGTCGCAAGTGTCTTGCAGAGGCGGAAATGTTTTTTTATCAAGAACCTTTTTAATTACCTTGTTGAGTATTTCAAATGAAAAAGGTTTGAGTATATAGTCGTCTGCGCCCTTTTTCATTGCCGCAACGGCATTCTCTACGCTTCCGTGCGCAGTGATGAGCACAACGGATGTTTCCGGAGAAAAAGTTTTTACTTTATTTAATAACGAAACACCGTCCATTTTCGGCATCATTACATCGGATAGCACAAGGTCAAAACAATTTTCTTTTACCTTGTTAATTGCTTCGCTTCCGTCAGATGCGGATTCAACATTGTAACCTCCGATGCTTATAGCTTTCGATAAAGCTATCCTCATCTCCGGTTCATCGTCTACAACAAGAATGCTTCTAGTCATACACCTGTCTCCTCAACTCCAAGGGGAAAAAATATCCTGAATTTCGCCCCTTCCTGATTAATGCTTGATGCCTCTATATGCCCTCTGTGTGCTTCTATTAAATTATTGACTATGGAAAGTCCGATACCAGCTTGTTTATCTTTCGTTGAAAAAAAAGGAAGAAACACTTTTTCAAGATTATCCTTGGGTATTCCGCAACCTGTGTCAGATAATTCTATTATGAAAGCCCCTTCCTGATAATCCTTTAAATCGTAATCAGTATGAGTATCGATTGTAATTGTGCCGCCCTTTGGCATCGATTGAATGGAATTTAAAAGCAGGTTTAATATCGCCTGTTTTAAAAGCTCACTGTCTGCGCGCAGGAGAACGCTTTCTTCAGAGAAATTTTTTTCAAGGTTTATGCTGTTTTGTTTGAGAAGAAATTCTATGGAATCCAGAAATCCGTTAATCATAGAATTTGCCTCAATGATGGAATATGCCGGTTTTGGAGGGTTTGAAAAAATCATGAGGTTTGAAATGAGACATTCGAGTTTTTTCACAGATGTGAGAATATGGTCGGTGAATTTTACTATTTCATCGGGTTCAACCATTCCCGATTTAATCATCGAAGCGAATAATGCAATACTGCCGAGAGGGTTTCTTATCTCATGCGCCATTGCACCTGATATTTCTCCCATCGCCTTTAGTTTGTTTGACCTTTCGCTATGCTCTATTTTTTCTTTTTTAAGGTATTGCGCAGGTTCCAAAATTATCGCTGTTCCGGCAGGCGATCCGGTTTTTTTAAAAACAGGAAATGTTTTTATGAATGTGGGAGTAACGATATTTTTTGACGGGTTGAATATATTGATTTTAAAATCTTTTTTTGCGCTAATTGTTTCTAAATCTAAATTTTTACCTGAAATTGTTTTTAACAGATTTGCGGGCGTGGCGCCTGAAATATGTTTTTTATCCACTCCCGTTATTTGAATAAATGAATCGCTGATATTAATGATGCGGTCTTTTGAATCGAATACTATTATACCTCTAATTGCCTCCTCGTAAAGGGGAAGCATATATTCGCAATCTTCAGTTTTTTGTGAATCGGAATCTTGCGGTTTCTTATCTGTTTCAAGAGGTATTATTTTGTTTTCATTATTTTCCGATTCAGCGGAATTTAGGCATTTATTGGAAACGTGATCAACTTCTTCGGTTATCGTTTTTCCCATTATTTAATTGGTTCCCTTTCCAATCAATGAATTAAGAGATATATTGTGCTTTGAGTTAAAATCGATTTCATCTTTCAGATTATCCAGAAGCAGTGCCGTCGAAGCGCTTTTATCTGACTTATTCTCAAGAAGGAGAAGCGCCGCTTTTCTGTTACCTTCTTTATTGAAAATATTCGCTTTAAGCAAAGATACGTCTTCCCGGTTTTCCTCTGTCCATTTACTATCGATACTTTCAAGCAGGGTTAACGCTTCTGCTGTTTTGCCGATTTTGAACTGTGAATAAGATTGCCAGAAAAGAGAGTTGCAGTATGTATCAAATTCAGTTTTTTTGTTTTTGCTTAGATTGGCAGACTCCTCGAAGTGATTGAGCGCGTTTTTGTAATCGCCTATGAAAAAATAGTTTTTCCCCGTGAGAAATTCCGATTTTGCGCTCTTGTTTTTCAACTTCAGAAACTGGTTAAGTGATTCATCATATCTCTTTTGAAGATAAAGCGCAGTGGCGAGTTTTAAAGTAAGGATTTTATAATTGTCTTTTTTAATGGAAGAAGCCATAATTTTTTTCAGTTTTGATACTGCCTTCTCATAATTCTGTTCTTTAATATAGGATTCAGCGATTAACACCTGACAATCATATGCCAGATTTTGATTAAAGGTTCCTATATATGTTTCCTGAAGTATTCCTCTCGCTTTTTCAAAGTAAGCCGAATCAATTAAAGTTTCCGTGAGGAAAAGTATATTTTCCTTGTGGCAATCCTTAACGTTAAAACCGGAAAAAGCATTATATCTCAAAAATAGTTCAAGCGCTTCATCTTTATTGTTTTTTGTCCTGAAAAAAGCGAGTCCGTCATTGAGAATTTGTTTTGCCGAGGACAGAGCGATTTCCCTGATTGCTTCGTTATCTGCCATATTGATACTTCCCAGAAAGATTAAGGCTTTATTATACAGGTGTTTCTTGGAAAGAATTTTAACCGTTTCGGAAATTGCCTCGTTTTTGATAATCGGGGGAAAATCCGATGACATCAATTCCGAATAACTTTCCATTGCCGTGTCATAATCTTCCGTTTGTTTTATTCTCGCAGATGTCATTCTTAAAATTGATTCACCTGCGGCAACTGTCTTTTCGTAATCAAGAGGTATTGTCGACCAGATATTGAATGCTTCGTTTTCCTCTCCTTCGTCAAACGCTATGTCTCCCAGTCTGAGATTAGCTCTTGCCTTCATTTCAGCATCCAACTCCTTATCCGAAGAAATTTCAATGAATATACCCTTTGCCTCCTTGTATCTTTTTATCTGATAAAGCGACTCCGCGTATAAATTCCACTGTGTCATAGGTATTTCCGATATTTCCGAATCTTTGCTTATTCCAACCGCTTTTTCGAATTTTTCACAGGCTTTTGTGTATTCTTTTCTTTTATAAAGGTTGTCAAAATACAAAAGAAGTATGTCTTTCCTGGTGCTATTGCCAAAATTATCTCCGATTATGTCGTTTAAAAAATTATCCGATTCGATGAGTTTATCATTTAATGACATAAGCTTTGCCCTCTCAAGTTTTCCAAGCTTAGCGTAGTATGACTGCGGATAATCTTTCTGAAGGATTTTAAAATAACCGTTTGACTCCTCGTAAAACTTCATTTTCGAATATGAGATTCCCAACAGATAGTAAATCTTTTCCATTAAAAGCTTATCAACCTCTCTGCCGGAGATGTCGTTCAGGATTTCTATCGCTCTGGCAATATTTCCCTTTTTATCTCCTGAATCCATTTTAATTAGTGCTTCCGCGGAAAGTACTTGTGCCGCATCTGAACAGTTTCCCCGGGTTTTGTCTATTTTAGAAAAGAGTTTGTAAGCGTCTTCGAATTTTTCATTCTTCATATCAATTATGGCAGTCAGGAATTCTTCGGGAGCATTTTGGGGAGTAATTTCGTCAAGAATTTTGGCCTCGTCCGAAAAAACGCTTTTCACATCGTTTTTTCCATGATTGTCCGCAGGGGCGATAGAATGCTCTTCCTTTATCGTTGCAGTTTTCTCCTGCTTTACAGGTTCCTTTTTGATCGGTTGTTGAATTTTCTTTTTTGCTGTCGGAGTTTTATTTTTTATGACATTTGGGAGATATTTTTTTATATCGAGGACAAAACGCTCGGGATTTTTCAACTTCATAGTCGATGTTTTATAGTCCGGATTTTGAAGGGTAAGTTTAATGGTAAAAGGCGTTTCCTGAATTAACGATGCTTTTTTAATGTATTTTTTACTGAATGTTTCATCCAAGTTTTTTTTAAAAATCGATTTTTCAAACTTTACCGTTATATCTGCGCTCTTTTCGCCTTTATTTACTGTTGCTTTGTCTGCAGACCCAAGGGCAAAGACGATTCGGTAGTATGTGCCGTGATCCCAGGTCCTTATGTCGCCTGTAGTAGCAGATGCGTAAGAAAATGCGGAAATACCTGCAAGGATAAAGGTGAAAAAGGCAGAAAGAATTTTTTTTGGAATTGTAGTCAATTTATCAAAATATACCGATTTTATAAAAAATTAAAAAATAGACTCTTAGCGTTGAGAAACCGTCTAAGCAATTAACGTGCCAATTATTTGAAATGACATATTTGATTCTAAAATCCTTGAAAATCAAGATGTTAAAAAAAAATGAAAAAAAACGGAAAGAAAAAAAGCGTCAACTTATTGAGTTCGATGACAAGATTTTGGCGAAACTGTTACAGTTTTAATTTATTTAGACGATTGTTTAATCCGGTTTTAATCAGGTTTAGCTTATTGAAACAGAAGGATGTTAAATAAAAAAATGAATAGTGAAAATTACAATAACAGGGATATCAGGTTTCTGATTGCAGATGATGAAAAAGATTTCAGAGATTTGTTAAGGACGATTTTAAATAAAAAGGGATATAAAGTTAACGAGGCGACAGACGGCAATGAAGCTCTTGACCTTATAGAATCCGAATCTTTCGATGTAATAATAACAGACCTTAAAATGCCCGGTGCGGACGGATTTGATGTACTTCAAAAAAGTATTGAACAAAATCCCGATACACAGGTAATTATAATAACCGGTTACGCGACCCTTGAAAGCGCATTGAAAGCCATAAAGGAAGGGGCATACGATTATATTAAAAAACCGTTCTCATTCGATGAAATCGATGTGGTGATAAGAAATGCGGTTCTGAAGATTAATCTTATAAAGGCAAACAGAAATCTTCTTCGATGCCTTAAGAGCGCCTATGGCAGATTGAGGGAGAAAGCTCCTGATAACCTTATTCCGGACCAATGCACTGATGTGGAATTGTCTGACAGGAAAAAAGAAAAGCTTCCGCCCGAACTTGGTTCGATTGTCAAATGGTCTACAACCAAAATACTTCCCTGCCATTATACGGATATAAAAAAGAGAGACCTTGTAGACTTTAAGGAAGTTCTCGAAGGATTGAAATTGCTTGCAAGACTTAAGGATGACGGTTTCATAACAGAAGAAGAATTCAGGGAGTTCAAGGGCAAGTTTTAACTGACAATGAAGATATTAGTCTTCTTCCTTCTTTTTAATTCCTTTCTTTTTGATTTTTTCAACAAGGGTTGTTCTGTTTATGCCGAGAAGGCGCGCGGCGCTTGCCTTTTCCCCTCTGCTTTTTTTCAATGCCTGAATAATAAGGTTATTCTCTATATCATTTAGAATCTTGTTAAGGTCAACTCCTCCCCCTGTAATGCTAATGTTAAATTCCGGTTTTTGTGAGACAGGATTTTTAATTTTGTCGGGAAAATGGTCAAGCTCGAGGATCTTTGCCTCAGGATTTAAAATAACTATTCTTTCGAGAAGGTTTTCAAGCTCTCTTACGTTTCCCGGCCAATGATAGTCCATAAGCGCTTTCATAGCGCTTTCATCCACTTCTTCAACAGAGCAGGTCTGTTCGGCTTGGAGTTTTGATAAAAAATGCTTAACAAGAAGCGGAATGTCAGATTTTCTTTCCTGAAGCTTCGGAAGAGAAATGGGTATAACGTTCAGTCTGTAAAAAAGATCTTCTCTGAAAAGCTTTTTTTCCACAAGACTTTCAAGGTTCTGATTTGTTGCGGCGATTACCCTTACATCGGATTTTTTGGTTTTCGTGCTGCCTATCGGTTCAAATTCCTTTGCCTGAAGTACGCGAAGGAGTTTTACCTGAAGCTTGGGGCTCATATCGCCGATTTCATCGAGAAATATGCTGCCTCCCTCGGCAATTTCAAAACGCCCCACCCTGTCGGTAATAGCGCCTGTAAAAGCACCTTTAATATGACCGAAAAGCTCGCTTTCGAGTAATTCTTCGGGAATTGCTCCGCAGTTTACGGGCACGAGCAGCTTATTGTGCCTGTTGCTGTTATAATGAATTGCCTGTGCCACAAGTTCTTTTCCGGTACCGCTGTCGCCATTTATCAAAACAGTGCTGTCCGAACCTGAAACCTTTTCGATTATCCGGTACATCTTTTGCATAGGTTCACTGTCGCCTATGATGTTTTCGAATTTGTATTTGTTTTTAAGCTGGCTTCTGAGAAAGATATTTTCCCCTCTCAGTTTTTTCATTTCCAGCGCCCTGTTTATGGTGAGAAGTATTTCCTCATGGTTGAAAGGTTTTGTAATGTAATCGAAAGCGCCGCTACGCATTGAATTTACTGCTGTTTCAATTGACCCGTATCCTGTCATTATGATACCGGAAATTTCTGGAAAGGTGTTTTTAAGCATTTTCAAAACCTCTATTCCGTCTTTCCCCGGCATACTCAGGTCGATAAGGGCAAGGTCGAAGAATCTTTTCTTTGATATTTCTTCAGCATCTTCGTAGCAGGATGCAAGATGAGTTATGAACTGATTTTTTTTGAGGAATGAAGCAAGAAAATTTCTGAACTCCTCTTCGTCGTCAACGATAAGTATATTATTTAAATTCATATTTTCCATCCTGCAGATAACTTTCTGTTATTTCCAAAATAATGCGCCTAAAACAATTTTCAATAATATCATCTTTATACACTGCCTGCAAAAATATTGATGAGGCACTGCATTTAATATAGTATTGTCAATAATGGCTTTTAACTTAGTTTGAAAATATTTCAAGCATAATAGTAACGTCCCATAGGAGTAATTTCTCATAATGCCATATCGGGAAGATGAAAGGAATAGAAGAATAGGAAGCAATATCCTTCTAATGATTTTCACGATAATATTTACATTGTTCATTATTGAAATTTTTATGAGGGTGCTTCCCGACGAGTTTTTAAGAAGGAATCTGTCAGGTTTTGACGAAAAAGGTATCTATGTCAATGATGATACTCTGGGATACAGAGTTTCTCCCAATCTTGAAACGCTTTTCAAAGGTAAATCTCTTACTACCGATTCAAGGGGTTTTAGAAAAAATTCTGCGTTTGATACGGAAAACCCGGATTTTTCCCTGCTTATCATTGGAGATTCCTATGCTTTTGGCGAGGGGGTAGATGATAAAAACAATTTTCCCGCTATTTTGGGGAATATTTACAAAGACAGATATAAGGAATTGTCCGTAAAGGTGGTGAATGCCGGAGTGCCGGGATTCGGCAATGATCAGGAACTCAAACTCCTCGCCGGGACCTGTGATGAAATCAACCCTGATATGGTTGTTTTGACGGTTTATACGGGGAATGATTTTGCTGATAATAAAATAGGAGGCGTAAAAAGAAGGAGAGTGGCATCGAACGGTTTTCTATATGACAGGTATCTTGAGTCGAAGTTTTCCCATATACTGAGGCGAAATCTTCTTAAATATTGTCTGTATAAATCAGCGAATTTTCTTGAGAAAAAGAGTCTTTTGTTTTTTTTCCTCAAAAACAGACTCTTATATCTGGCTTCGGCAAGATTTAAATGGGAACCGCTTAACCCGTATTATTTTCTCGATGAAATTTCGTTAGGTCTTATGAGAAAAAATTTATCTGCAGATGATGAAAGTCTTTTTAAAAAAACAGTGGCTTTAGTTGAAAAAATGAACGCCATTTCGCAAAAATGCGGGGCAAGATTTTTGGTGCTCATTCTTCCTGCCGGTTTTCAGGTTTACGAAGATGTTTTTAAAGGGCTAATCGGCAAGTATAATTACAAAAGGGTTGAGTTTGCCCCAGGACAGATAAATAGGATGTTTGCCGAAAGTATGGAAAAATCAAACATCGATGCCATTGATTTATTACCGGTATTACGAGAGCAAAAAGAGCTTGGCTTATACAGGTGGGGACATCTCAATGAAAGAGGAAATGGGATAGTGGCGCAGAAACTTTTTGAGTTCATTGAAAACAATAAAACAGTGCCAAGGTAAAGTGTCTTCCGGAAAAAAAGAAAGTAATTCGAGAATATTTTTCACTTCAGCGCTTTTCCTGTTTCTTATTGTGAAACTTTCCCAACTGTTGACGGATATCGAAACCTTTATCGCTTTTGAAGAGTTGACAAATGGTTGCCTTCCAAAAGACCTTCTCAATGGCAATTTGCTGATGGGGTTTTTTGATTATCAGGCATATCCCCATTCGGGAGGCACTCTCATTTCGGGACTTCTGACCTTTCCGCTGTTTCTTCTTTTTGGAGCGAATCTTATTTCCCTTAAACTGCTTCCCCTTTTATTCGCGTTTTTTACTCTCTTAATTTGGTATAAAATTATTGATGAGCATTTCGGATATGCTGCGGCATTAATCTTTTCTTTCCTCTATATCTTTTCCGGAGAAGTTTTTTCCAAGGGACAGTTGATTGCCTGGGGAAATCACTGCGAATCAAATCTTTTTACGGCGCTTACTTTGCTGATAGTTGTCAAAATGATATCAAAGGAAAAGGAGGAATCCTCTGACCTGAAGCATATTCTGCTGTTGGGAATAATCGCGGGGGTTGGATTGTATTACGATTATATTTATCTCATATCCCTTGCCGCGGCATTTTTAACATTTATTTTTTTACAAAGAACTCTTTTCAGAGTTAAGAATTTAGTTGTCTTTTCCCTTGCTTTTTTTGCCGGTTTTTCGCCCTGGTTTCTTTACAGGGTTTATTATTATTTTTTTAACAGAGAGAAACTTGCGGTTTTCTCAAATATATTTTCGAAGAGAGTTGAAAGCTCTACGGGTTTTGGAGCTTTAATCCGCAAGGCATATAAGATAATTGTTTCCGACATTCCCTCGACTCTCACATTCAATAATGTCGCGCCCTCTTTGGGAAAAATCTCCGCCTATTTAATCTTTGGGTTTTTTATAATTTTTCTTTTTTCTTTTCTTTTTAAAGTCATCGCAAAGCAGGGAAAGAATATCCCCGCGATTTATTCTTTTTCCTACATTGCCCTATTTCTTGCTATTTTCCTGTTCAGCGGTTTCTACAATTCCGCTCTTACAAAAATGGAATGGTTTTATGTTTCAAAATACAGATACTTCATCCCCCTTCTTCCCTTTATTTATTTTTTTGTTTCCGTGGGAATAACAGATATTTTTAAGCGGGAGAGAATGAAAGCGGTGAAGATTTTGCTTTCAGCCCTTTGCATCATAATGGCGATAACCGCCCTCTGGGATAATTTGTTTTATGTAAAACCGTCCAAGTTTTTAACGGGAAAAATATTCAGGGGTTACAGCTATTGGGAATTGCTCCCATCATATATTGAAGGCAATACATCGCGCAGCGCGCTTTTGAATATAGCTGAAAATATCGAAGGGGATATTGCCCTTTCATATCTTCCCGCAACAGGAAAAAAACTCTATTCGCTAAAAGAGGATGAGCTTAAACAAGTGGTAAATTCCGTTTCAAAGAGAAGAGATGAGCTCAAAGGAGCTTTCTATTCAGGAATGGGAGAGGCGCTATTTGAAAAGTTCGGGAACGATGTTGAAAAGGTTGCGGCGGGACTTACGGATATTCCCGAAAAATTCCACAAAAAATGTTATGAAGGTTACCTTTTCGGCGAATCGAAAAAGGAAGCAATATATGAACCTGTGGGAGGTTGGAATAATATCAGGTGGAATATTGGTAAACCGCTGAATCTCATTGAAAAATTGCCGCCGCGATACAGAGAAGATGCCTATAAAGGGCTTGGAAGGACTGTAATGGGAACCATGCTCTTTATTACCACTTCGAAAATGCTTCCCATTGAGGATTTAATGCCAAAATGTTTGAAAGTTTTGAAAAGCGTGCCGGAAGAAGGAAAGAATCCGGTTTTAAGGGGTTACGGATACAGCGTATCTTCATATTGGCTTGAAGGGATAAACAGATTCATTCTAATTCAAAAATTTAGCGAAAATAAAAAAAATGCCGTTTTCTCAAGAATCATCGATGAAAACATTGCCAACATTATTTCTCCCGCAAAATATCTTTTGCCTGAACAACTCAAAGGATATCTTGAAGGACTATCGGAGTCTGTGGAAGATAGTATTGAATATCCCCTGTTAAAAAATTACATTCTTGAGCGCATCTCTCAAAATGAAAGGGAAATCCTCCGGGGATATCTTTAATCGGATATTTTCTGTTTTTTGATTTTATAAATTTTTACGGGAGGATAATTTTCCGCTGTTCTGAATTTGTGATATCTAAGGTCTGCCCTGTTGCTCCAGGGAATATCGGGAAAGGAGATATAATAAATCTTTTCTATCAATCCCTTCTTTTCAAGCTCATCTTTTATTGATTCAAAATCATAAAGCCGTTTAGGATAATTGCTTCTTTCAATAAGCCAGTCGGTTTTTTCCGCAGAAAAAATATAGTCAGGCAATTTATCTTCGAGCACTGCATTGTATCTTGGCGCGGGTATCGATTCACGAAAAAACTTTTCATTGGAGAGAATATAAGCCATTTTTCTGTGAGTATAAAAAACAAGAGGGTCGCGTTCATAATTGGTCAGGACTGTGTCATCAGGTGATGCATTTTCATTCAGAAAATCCGAGATTCCTCCAACGGGACTTCTGTATTCATTGTTCAATTCATATAAAAATTCCCTGTAAACAATCTTTGATGCAAATGCATTTGTCAATTCTTCTGAGAAAGGAAGAACTTTATATTTTGGACTTTCCGATTTCATTGTCCTGAATATATAGGAGGGAAACCACGAAAACAGGCCCGTAAATATAAAAAAGGCGAGAAGAAGAATGCCCCAAATGCGCTTCTTTTTAATGACAATCATAATAGATATGGCGCCGAGTATTGACATAAAGGGGAAGCATCCCGTGGCATATCTGATTCCAATTATAAATTGCGTGTAACTTACATAGGGGAGAAGAAAGATAACGGGCATTGAGAAGCAAAGGCATAAAAGAGCAAGTTTTCTTTCTCCTTCGCATTTCCTGAAAAAGAGATAAATCAAAGGCAGTAAGAGTATGAGGGGAAACATATATTCATTTACGAGATAAAGCATATCCTGCAACTGAAGTATGTAGTTTTTAATCCTGTTTTCGGGAGAAATCTCAGAAATCCTCATATATGCTTCTGAGTAAACAAACCACGGTACCGTTAAAAGTCCTATAGGGATAAGGGAAATGAAAAAATTTTCAATTTTGTTTCTTTCTCGCGAGAGGCATACAAATAAAAAAGCGCCTGCCATTACAAAGGGGAAAGGCGCATAATTTGAATGAAAAAGCATTGTCGAAGATAAAATGAAAAGATAGAAACCCTTTCTTTTGTCAATAAAGCTAAGCGAGTATGCGGCAATGAGTGAAAAAAGCGGAAGCAATGCGTAGTATCTGCACTGTCTTGAGAAAAGAATAAACTGCATATTTATTGCAAGAAGAAATGCCGCAAGAATGGCGGTTTTTCTGTTTCCTGTTATCTTTGCAGTAATAATATATGTCAGTATTATTGTAAATAAACCGGCAAGGGCAAAGGGAAAACGCCCCGCAAAGGTTGTTTTGTCGAGGATAAGAAAGGAAAGTGCCGCAGTATAAAACTGTCCCCACGGATGCCATGTCCAGACTAAATCATCATTGAAGTCATAACCGTTTAATGATGAAACAAGGTTTTTGCCGTCCCAGGCAACAGGTATTCCTGTATCAAGAATGTTTGATGCAATTACGGCAGTTTCGCCTTCATCCTGCCAGAAAGGTATTTCTCCCAGATTTTTGAAAAGAAAAAAAACCGAAATACATAGGATTACAAAAATCAGGAGTGTAAGTGAAAAATTATTATTAGGTTTTTCCATTCAGTGAAAAAAACACATTGCCTGGTTTAAAATATTATGAACCAATCAAAGTTTTCATCTTTTTCCCGGTAATTGATTCGGTATCTATCCTTAAAATTTTAAGAGACTTGGGGTTGTCGAGATTTTTTTTATACATCTCCATTCTCTTTTCAATGTAACCTTCCGGATTAAGCCCTACCTTTTTTATATTTTCTCTCACCACAAGTTCAATTTCATCAATATCTTTTACTATCTTCATCTTCCCGTCAACTACCACCGATGCCCACTCCGAATGATCGTCATTCCATTCGAATACGGAGAAGCAGACATTATCGTTATTTTTGTAAATTTCCCACTTCCTGCCCATAGGAAACATTGAAAGATATATCTTGCCATCCACATAAACGAAACCAAAGGGTATACCGTAGGGTTTGTTGTCTTCGGAAAGTGAAAGAGTGCCGTCGCCTATTTTGTTTAGCAAATCCGTTATTTCCTCTTTGCTTAAATCTTTCATTTTTGGCTCCCAAAAAAAGTTTAATATCTGTTTCCGGATGAAAATATTAAATAATGAAGCGTTGCTGTTGTCAAAAAACTTTTTTTACTCAAAGAAGCATTTCATAAAACAATCAGGCGGTTCCAAGCTTTGCCATGATTTTTTCCGGAGTAAGCGGAAAGCTGAACAACCTCACTCCTACTGCATCATAAACGGCATTGGCGATCAATCCTCCCATGCAGGTTATTGCCGGTTCTCCCCCTCCGTAAGGCAGAGAGTTTTTGTTATCGATTAAAATTGTCTCAATATGGGGAACCTGCGAAAATCGTGGTATTTGGTAGGTGTCGAAATTCTCTTCGGTAATCTCTCCTCCGGTAAAATGAATTTCTTCAGAAAGCGCGTAACCCAGTCCCATGGTCAGGCATCCCTCGACCTGCATCTTTGCCCCTTCGGGATTTACTATGAGTCCCATATCCTGAGCGCACACAATTCGCTTGACGTGGATATTTCCTGTTGCCCTGTCAACCTCTACTTCGGCAATCGCGGCAACGCAGGTGTCCGCGTCTAAACTGCAGGATACTCCGAATCCCGCCGACTCGCTCTTCTTTCGCTCTTTCCATCCGAAAACCGTTGCCGCTTCTTTCAAAGCTTTTTTCATCCGTTCATTCTTCAGGTTTTTCAGTCTGAATTCAAAGGGATCGATTCCCGCTTTTTCCGCCATTATGTCAATTTGCGATTCTCTGGCGAATGTGTTGGTATTGTTTGCCGGAGCACGCCAGGGTCCTGTCGCGAAGGGATGAGTGCCGGGAATCGGTTTCATTCCTCCGCCGTATGTAACGGTGGAATGGTGCGCAATATCGTAGAAATGCTCCCCTCCTCTTTCACCTGCGAAATAAACATTGTAATCCCAGTAAACGATTTTTCCGTTGCCGTCCATTCCCGATTTGATTTTAACTACCGACGCGGGCATAAAAATATCGAAGAAAAATTCTTCTCTTCTGCTTCTCATAACCTGAACCGGTTTTTTTGCCGTCCTTGCAAGAATAGCCGCATCGACTGCCTGTCTGTTTTCAGTTTTTCCCCCGAATCCTCCGCCCACAAAAGGAGTCAATATTCGCACCTTGCTAAGGGGTATTTTCAATTCTCTTGAGATTTCACTTTGCAGAAGAAAGGGTGTTTGCGTAGATGCCCAGACAGTAATCTTGTCTCCTTCCCACTTTGCAACGGCAGTATGCGTTTCTATAGGCGCGTGAGCTATATAGCCGTTGGAATATGTTTTTTCGACTATTTTTGAAGATTTTTTTCTTCCTTCCTGAAGATTACCCCCTTTCCCGTTTGTTTTCCCCTTGAGTGAAAAGGTAAGAAGGTGTTCGGAAATATTCTTTTCGTTGAGGTTTGAAGGGGGAATTTCATATTCCGCTTGAATTTTTGCCAATGCCCTTTCGGCGACATCGGGATATTTATGAAGCACCGCAGTCAGACCGCCTTCCTCGATTAAGAGAATATCGCCAATTTCCTTTAAGGCGGACATATCCGCCGATTTAATTGTCGCGTTATGTGCCGGAGGTCTCAGAATCTTCGCATAGAGCATATCTGGGAAATGAATATCACCTGCGTATTTTGCTTTACCGGTTACTTTAACGGAAGCGTCCACCCTTTTTACGTCTTTCCCGATTACCGAAAAATCGGAAGGTTTTTTAGCGTCTGATTTTAAATCGAGTCGTTTTTCTATCTTCTTCTTTTTTGCAAGTGCGCCATATGTGATTTTCTGTTCGCTCTTTTCCCGGTTAAAGATTTCTCCGTTGCGAATAGAAAGTTTTTCTTTCGGCACTTTTAGTTCTTCAGAGGCAAGCTGTATCAATACTGCCCTCGCCTCTGCTGCGGCATTTTTAAGTTCGACTCCAAAAAATCTCATAGTCATCGAACCGAATGTGCCTAAATCCCATGGGCATACATCCGTGTCGCCCATAATCATATCTACAGATGAAATCGGTATCTCAAGCTCCTCGGATATAATCTGTGTCAGCGATGTTATCGCGCCCTGTCCCATCTCGATTTTTCCCGTAAGGCAGGTAACTCTGCCGTCTTCTCCGATTCTCAAAAAGGAAGTGAGGTCATAGGCGGTAATTTCAAGGAAACCTCTTTTCTTGATTGCCTCCTGAAAAGCCGACGAGTCGAGGGAAAAGAGGACAATAATACCGCTTCCCAAAAGTTTAAGGAAACTTCTTCTCTTTAACGGCTTTAGAGTTTTGATATCCGTAAAATTAATATCTATAAAGCCTGAGTCTTTCACGCTTTTTTCCCTTCATTCATCTCAACTGCCGCGCTTTCAATTGCTCTGATTATTCTTATATGCGCGCCGCAACGGCAAAGATTATCGTTCATTCCTTCAATTATTTCGTTTTGTGAAGGTTTCGGGTTTTTCATTAAAAGGCCATAGGCATTAAGTATCATCCCGGATGTGCAGAAAGCGCATTGAAAGGCGTTATGCTCTATGAAAGCTTTTTGAAGAGGATGAAGATTTCCGTCTAAGGTAAGTCCTTCGATTGTGACAACTTCTTTTTCTGCAACATCTTTTACGGTCATCTGGCACGACCTGACGGCTTCGTTGTTCACTAAAACCGTGCAGGCACCACAATGACCTTCTCCACACCCGTATTTTGTACCAGTCAACTGAAAATCCGTTCGAAGCACCCAGAGAAGAGTGCGGTTAGGGGCGGATTTGGAAATAACCGGATTGCCGTTCAAGATAAATTTTATTTTTTTATCCATTGTTGTAAATATGAATTTTTATAATGGTATTTCTGAAAGAAATGGTAATATCTATATTATGCCTACTCTAATTAATATTGAAAAAAATGGCAATGTCACATTTATATTTAGTAAATTCCCAATTAAAAAAATGAAACCCTATAATTAAAAGGATAATTCAAATGTCGCGCGAAAACGGTGTGTTGGGGAAAATTATTTTCGGATTTTTGGTTTTTCTAATGGTGATAACAGTGCTTCTTACTCTACTTGGAGGCGCCGGCACAATATGCGCGGCGTTTAATCCCGAAGACTATGAAGCGATGAAATCTCTTATTCCATACAAAAACATATATAAAATTTTCGTTGCCGGGAGTATTGCAATCGGAATATGGGGCGCCATTGCCGTTGTGAAGCTCATTGGCAAACGCCGGGGAATTTACCGCACTACTCTCACCGTGCTAATACTGGGCGTTGTTTTCTCAGGTGCCCAAACGATACTTTCCGAAACTGTGCGCGGCACGTCTGTACCGGGGAATTTCAGATTTTACGTGAATGCATTTACCCTTCTGGTCTTTTTATTGTTTCTCATTCCCGGAATGAAAAATGTGGTGAGCTTCGAAAAGGACAGTGCAGACAAACCATCGGGAGGAGTGATTTCCGGAATTTCGCTTTTGACCTGCGCGATGTTAATGTTGTCGATGAAGTTATGGACAGGGATATCTCATATTCCCTCTGGTGGTGAAAACTGGATAGACATTGCCTCATTCCCGATTCGGATAACCTCCCTGATAATGATATTTGCCGGATTACGGATAATATTTAATCCGCTTTACAGGAAGGTTTTAAAATTATTCGGGGAATGTTCGGGATTCCAAATTTTTTCAAAGAAAATATAGTTGCGGGATAAGTTTTGAATAAAAGCGGAAAATCAAATTCTGCAATTCTTTATTTAACAGCATATCTGCTGATTTTAATATTCACGCTTGCGGCATATTCCAACACCTTCAATGTGCCTTTTCACTATGACGACATATATGTAATCAGGGACAATCCTCATATTAGGGGAATGGGCGCTTTTTTAAAAAGTCTTCCGGAAAAAGCGCAACGCCCGGTTTTGATGTTAACATTTGTCTTAAACTATAAGGTAAATTCCCTCCATGTCACGGGATATCATATAGTAAATTTGCTACTGCACTTATTAACCTCCTGTATTCTCTTTTACATCTTAAACCGCACGATGATTTTGATTTATAGAAAAGGGAATTACTGTTTTTCACTTATCTCTACGCTCCTTTTTGCCGTCCATCCTCTTGCAACTGAGTCTGTCACCTATATTTCAAGCCGTTCATCGCTTCTAAGCGCTTTTTTCATTCTCCTGGGACTCTTTTTTTTCATCATTGCTTACGGAGGCGACGACTTTAAGAGACCTAACTCTTTTCTCTCTCTGCTTGCCTTCGTGCTTGCCGTGGGAAGCAAGGAGATTTCCATCATTTTCCCTTTGCTCGTACTTGTATATGATTTTTATTTTCTTTTATCGAAAGATAAAAAGGAGGAAAAGCTTAAATACTTTTATGCTCCTTCCTTTTTCATAGCTTTACTTCTAATCTTCATAAAATTCAGATTTGTCTTTAAACTTGCAAGCCCTGACAGCACTCAGAGAAATTTATATTCCCACATAATTACCGAACTTTCCATAGTTCCCAAATTTCTTTTTAAATTTTTCATTCCCGTAAATCTTAATATTGCCCACTATTTTCCACTGGAGAATTCCATCTTTTCATTCTCCTTTTTCTTTTCGATTATCCTGTGGGGGGCGCTTCTTTTCATTATCAAAACATCCTTTAAACATTGGCGTCTTCTTTCCTTTTCTCTTCTCTGGATTCTTATAACGATTCTCCCTTTTATTCTTTTTCCCCTAAGCGACCTTATGTCCGAAAGATGGCTTTACCTCTCTCTTGCCGGCATTTCCTTTTTCTCCGTCTCCCTTTTTATTAAACTTGAAAATTACAGTTTTAAAAGAGCGCTGATTATAAGTGGTTCGTTGCTCGTTATTCTTTTTTCCGCAGCTACATACGACAGAAACAATGACTACAAAAGCGGAATATCTTTGTGGACGGATGCCGTTGAAAAAGCGCCGCGAAACGCAAGGGCGCAGGGGAATCTCGCCTATTCCTGTCAGATGGCGGGATTTCCATACAAGGCAATTGAATATTATGAAGAATCGTTAAAAATAGACCCTTTTTATCCCGCCACATATTACAACCTGGGCACAATCTATCAGGGGCTTGGAAACTTACCAAAGGCAGTGGATTACTACAGAAAAGACCTTCGTCTGAATCCTCGCGATTTCGAAGCGTATTCCAATCTTGGGATAATATTTCAGAATGCCGGCAATCCCGACAGGGCAATTAATTATTTTTTGTCAGCCCTTAAATTAAAGCCATCAAGCGCGGAGGCGCACAGCAATCTTGGAATGGCATATATGAGCAAGGGGAAAATTGATAAAGCAATTGAAGAATATGAATCTGCTCTTTCGGTCAAACCGGAATCCGCGGAAATTCATAACAACATTGCAATTGCTTATGCCTATAAAGATTTAACAGGTGAAGCGATAATGCATTTTAAAAAAGCAATAACAATTAATCCTGAATTCGCCCGTGCGCACTTCAACCTTGCAGCGCTTTATAAAAAGCTCGGAAAGTTTTCCGACGCTAAAGCGCATTATGATGAGGCAGTAAAACTCAATCCGAATTTTTCACGCAGAAGGTAGCTGAAAAATATTCCGATTTTAATGCGTCCTTCCTTTTCCCGGAAGTTTTACGGCAAGCCCGAAAACCACCTTCCACTTCTTGGGAGTCATATTGGGAAGCCCGAAGTGCTTAATCCATTTAATTTCCCACGCTTTTTCTCCTGTGAGATATGCAGTATCCCTGCAGAGTTGCCCTACGGGAATTCCCATCGATTCAAGCGCGGGAGTCTGTCTTTCAGGTGTCCTGCATTTGCCATATTCAAGGCAGTGATGAGGATAACAGGACTGGCAGGGACCCGCACCGAATTGCTGAATAATGGCTTTTTTGCCGAGAACGCCTTCAATATCTTCTCTTAGTCTATTGATGGTTTTAAACTCCCACTGCACGTGTCCGAATTCGTTGAATAGTTTTGACTGAAGGGCAATAAATATGTCAGACCTGTCAAGCAATCCGCGAACCTTCTTTGCGGGAGGTGAAAAATACGGGCAAGATGAGCGTGTTTCAAGTCCGGGACAACGGGTGAAACGGGATTCTCGCTTGTTGGTTTTTTGAGATACGAAGGAAGTCCATAACTGGTTCTGGCACATATCCTTTATCCTGTTGTCGCTTATTACAATCTCAGGAGGCAATACCGCAACGCGCCCGAAATTTTTTACGCCTTCGATTGGGTATTTATAAATATGGCGCATATCGATTATTTCTTTAAGCTCGGGATAATTGTTGAGAAGTTTTTTTTTCTCATTGTGGAGTTTTTTCTTCTGTGCCTTTGTATATTTGTTTCCCACTTCGCTGTCTGCCACAATAGAGCGCTCAATGTTGTCAATGGAATAATTGATTCTTTTTGGAAAATCCATAATAACCCTCCCCTGATTAAAGAACTGAAAAAAAGATAAGGTTTTTGAAATTGTTAAAGAAGATTATATATAAAGTTTGGAAAATCAAGGCGATTATTAAATAACGCGATAGCCATGACCTAAGTTGTTCGCGTAATCTTGAAACGCCACAATCATAGCCCGATGTGATAGGTAAATCAAAAAGTAAAAGGTCATAGCCTTTGATTGGGAAATCCACAACATCACAGTCATTCCCCTGCTTGACTGGTGAATCCGGCTTTTAAGATTTTCTGGATCTTCCGGTCAAGCCGGAAGATGACAA
>CAZJVM010000031.1:0-31204 GCA_964549305.1 uncultured bacterium | reverse complement strand
AGGTTTGTGGATTCCCCGGTCGGTGCCGGAGAATGACAGCTAAACAAGAGTGCCGTGGGATGACAGCTTTATAAGAGTGCCGATTGGAAAGGGAATTCATTTCCGGACCTTCCAGTCAAGCTGGAAGGTGACGCGCGCGAGGCCATTTTGTGCAAGCTCGAAGATGATGGCATTACAACCGAATGATTTAGACTGGACCTTCCAGTCAAGCTGGAAGGTGACGCGCGAGAGGCCATTTTGTGCAAGAGCGAAGATGATGGCATTACAACCGAATGATTCAGATATGATTAATTATCCGAAAAAGACCTTCGCGATGTTGTAAAGATCGAGGTCGATTGTCTTGAGTTTTTCCACTACTGTTGAAATCGGCACGGAAGTAATTTCGTTGCAATGAAATGAGACCATCTGTCCGAATTTTTCCTCTTTTATGAGGTCAACCGCCTTGATGCCGTAGCGCGTTGCAAGGACGCGGTCAAATGCCGTGGGAGTGCCGCCTCGTTGAACGTGCCCGAGCACAGTCACTCTGCTGTCATAACCTGTTATTTTTTCTATTTCTCTCATAAGGTATGAACCGACACCGCCCAGTTTTACGTGTCCGAAATCATCAGTTTGGGCGCTCGATGTGAGGGCATCCTTCATATTTTTCTCTCGCGCCCCTTCCGCGGCGACAATGATGCTGAAATTTTTTCCGCGAGCATGTCGTTTTTTCAGAGTTGCGCAGACTTCTTCAATATCAAAAGGAACTTCGGGAATTAGAATTATGTCCGCGCCTCCCGCGATGCCTCCGTAAGTTGCTATCCATCCCGTATGTCTGCCCATAACTTCAAGCACCATTATTCTGTCGTGTGATTCAGCAGTTGAATGAAGGCGGTCTATTGCTTCGGTTACAACGGTTACTGCCGTATCAAAACCGAATGTGAAGTCAGTGCCGTTTATGTCGTTATCAATGGTTTTCGGTATGCCGATTATGTTCAGACCTTCCCCGGAGAGTTTTGCCGCAACGCCGAGAGTGTCTTCACCGCCTACGGCGATGAGGGCATCAAGCCCGAATTTTTTGTAATTATTGAAAAGCATCTGAAGATGCTCTTTCTTTTTATATGGATTTGTGCGCGATGTTCCTATGATGGTGCCACCGCGAGGCAGAATTCCTGAAACTGAAAAATTTGTAAGGGGTTCCGTTTCACCGAAAATCATTCCGTGCCATCCGCGTTTGACGGCGATAACTTCGTAATTATATTGGTTGGCGCGCCTTACTGTCGCGCGTAGCACCGCATTTAATCCCGGACAATCACCGCCTCCGGTAAGAACACCGATTTTCTTCATTTTTAATCCCCCGGATAATTTGAATGATATTTATTTATAATAAAAGTCAATGTCAGGTCAACCTTATAAATATCTTGTGACTTTATACCGGAAGATTGTGATTTTATAGAAAAAACTCTTCATCCGGGAATAATCCGCAGAAACTCCTGTCAAGTGCTTAAAATTAATAAATAAAAATATTTTTAACTTTTTTAAGCCCTCTTTACCATTCCTGTGGTGGAGTATTTTAAAAAAGTGGCACTATATATTGTGTAAAAAAAATAAGCCCTTGATTTATAAAGATAAAAATTGAATCGATGAAAACCGTTTTTTCTTGACAAAGAATGATTTCAAAGTTATCTTTGGTGTTGCGATGTGGGATGATGTGGGATAAGAAATCTTCTTTCTAATTTTTAAATATTTTATTTATGAATAGTTATCAGATAACTACATTTACCGGAACATTTAATCATACCCTCGACGCAAAAGGACGTTTTTCCATTCCCTCCATTTACAGAGAAATTCTCAAAACACAGTATACAGAAGAATTGATGATTTTTCAAAGTGTTGGAGAGAATTATCTCATTTCTTTCCCCATGTCAGAGTGGAAAAGAGTTGAGTCCAGAGTCGCGGGATTGAACATATTCGACCCTGTGGAAAGAGAAGTGCGAAGACTGATTCTCTCCACAGTGAGATATTGCCCCCTGGACAAGGCAGGGAGAATACTTATGCCTTCAGAGCACAGAGTCCATGCGCAGATAGACAAGGATGTAACCTTGAGAGGCGATATCAACGGTTTTGAAATTTGGAATACGGAAAACTGGAGCACAGTTTCAGATGATTTGAAGGATAACGCTGAAATTATTTCCTGTGCCGCCAAAATATTTTCAAATAAGAGTGTGTAAGAATGCGTTATGGGAAAATACCACATACCGGTAATGCTTGCGGAAGTCCTGGATGCTTTTTATCCTGTGCGCGACAGTGTGATTGTGGACGGGACACTGGGAGGAGGAGGGCACAGTGAAGGGATGCTTGAAAAATATCCGCGATGCAGGATTGTTGGAATCGACGCCGATGCCGACGCCCTTGAGTATGCGGGGAAAAGGCTTTCCGTTTATGGCGACAGGGCGAAGATTATCAGAGGAAACTTCAGGGACATTCCTGAAATCCTCAGTCGGGCGGAGGAAGAGAAGGTTGGCGGAATCCTCCTTGACCTTGGAGTATCGAGCCATCAGCTTGAGAAGGGCGAGAGAGGATTTAGTTTTTTAAATAAAGGGGAGCTTGACATGAGAATGGATACCAGGATGGGCGAAAGCGCTTATAACCTGGTTAACGAACGCAGTAAATCCGAGCTTCAAAGAATTATAAAAATGTATGGGGAGGAAAAATGGGCTTCGAGAATAGCGAGAAATATTGTTGCAAAAAGAGCTGAAAATCCTATCAGGACAACCAGCCGGCTTTCCCAAATAGTTTCCGATTCAATTCCGGGAAAGTTTCAGTCAAGACGAATCCATCCTGCTACCAGAACATTTCTTGCGTTGCGCATTGCAGTGAACTCTGAACTTGAAAACCTTAAGTCAGTTCTGCGCGGCGCTCTGTCAGTCCTTAAAGAGGGAGGACGCATTTGTGTTATCTCCTACCACTCCCTTGAAGACCGCATTGTAAAACAATTCTTCGTTGAAAACGAGAAGGGATGCGTATGTCCGCCTGAGATTGTTCAATGTGTATGTAACCGTAAAGTCCTTATAAAGAGAATCGTAAAAAAGCCTTTGAGAGCATCAAAGGAAGAAGTTGATTTAAATCCGAGGGCAAGGAGCGCTCTTTTAAGGATAGCCGAAAGGGCAGGTTAACACATTTAACAATATCAGGAGGGGGAGGCGAATGCGCATAAAGCTTAATAATACCCGCGCAATGACAGGCGGGAAAAGTGTCTATATCGGTGGAAATAAGGTGCGCTCTTTCATTACAACTTTTTTGATAGTCCTTTTTATTGCCTCGGGATTTTTTCTTCTAACGTGGAAAGAAATCTACGGTATGCGTCTTGGGTATGACATCCAGGAAAAACAGGAGGAAGTTAAGGAATTGCTTGATAAAAATCAAATACTGAAGATGAAACTGATGAATCTTTCCTCTCTTGAGAAGGTTGAAAACAAAGCAATAGAAAAAATGGAACTTAAGAAACCGAACCTCAATCAAATAAAAATAGTTGAATAAAAATATACCGGAAAAGGGCGCATAAACCTGATGCGATTTGATTACATAGAATCATTGGGAGCAAATTCGGGTCTGGGCGAAGTAAGAAAAAGGGTGAAATTCGTTTTCATTTTAATTTGCCTTGTTTTTCTTGCTGTTGCGGCGAGGGATTTCTATCTTCAGGTTATCACAAGCGATGAACTTTCGCGTAAAGCGTCCAGGCAGTTAAAAAGAGAAATCGAGATAAAATCGAGACGGGGCACTATTTTTGACAGAAACCATTACACCCTTGCAATAAGCTTGGATGCCGATTCCGTTTACGCGGTACCTGAAAAAATAAATGATATTCCGAAGACCTCAGGGCTTCTTTCGTGGATTCTTTCCACTCCCAATGAAAAAGTTGCCAAAAAACTCTCCCTCAGGAACAAGTTTGTCTGGATAAAAAGACAGATATCTCAGAAAGAATCTGAAAAACTCAGGAAAATGAAAATCGAAGGAGTCGGCTTTATTAAAGAGAGCAGGAGATTTTATCCTCAGGGAACTCTTGCCTCGCAGTTGCTCGGTTTTACGGGAATTGACAACGAAGGGCTTGAAGGAGCGGAAAAAGAGTTTGAAAAATATATTGCGGGAAAATCGGGAATAAAAGTGATTACTGAGCATGACGCGAAGGGGAAAAGCCCTTTTGTTTACGAAAAGCCCGTTACACACGGCGATAATATCGTTCTTACAATCGATAAGAATATTCAGCATATCGCGCAAAGCGAACTTGAAAAAGGTGTTAAAGAAGCCAGAGCTAAGAACGGAATCGCAATAGTGGTTGACCCCCGAAACGGCGATGTCCTTGCAATGGCAAACTACCCCGATTTTAATCCTAACAGGAGGAGCGAGTCTCCTGTTTCCGCCTGGAGAAACCGTGCAATAAGCGACTGTTTTGAACCGGGTTCGGTTTTCAAGGTTGTATTTGCAACTGCCGCACTTGAGGAAAAAATTGTTTCTCCGGAAACGCAGGTTGACTGCTCGCAGGGTTATATCGTTGTGGGAGGAAAAGCCATAAGAGATTCTCACCTCCACGATGTGCTCTCCTTCACTGAGGTAATTGGCAAATCGAGCAATGTGGGTTCCATAAAAATATCCCAGCTTTTGGGGGAAGAAAAGCTCTATGAATATATTAAAAAATTCGGATTCGGGGACAAAACAGGTATTCAGCTTCGCGGCGAAGCACGGGGAATCCTCCGTAATACGAAAGAGTGGTCAAATGTTTCAATGGGGTCTGTGACAATAGGACAGGAAGTCGCGGTGACTCCCATTCAGCTTGCAATGGCATATGCGGCAATTGCCAACGGCGGAATACTTTACAGGCCGCGTGTTATCGAGCAGGTTGAAAGATGGGACGGCAAGGTAAAGGAGGTTTTTCCCGCGTCAAAAATAGGGAGGATAATGTCGCCTGCAACTTCCGGAATATTGACGGAAATTCTTCAAACCGTTGTTTCGGAAGAAGGGACTGCATATCTTGCCCATATCAACGGATTTGAAGTCGCGGGAAAGACCGGGACAGCGCAAAAAGCCGGACCGGGCGGTTATCTCAGGGGAAAGTACTATGCATCTTTTATAGGGTTCGTTCCCGCGTCGGCGCCGAGACTCGTTATCGCGGTGATACTTAACGAGCCTGAAGAGAGTCATTACGGAGGAACAGTTTCCGCTCCCATATTCAGGGAGATAGCCGAACGCTCGCTTCTTAACCTTGGCGTAAAACCACACTTTAAATCGCGGGAATTGCGCCTTGTTAACACGGAAAGCAATATCGTGAACGAGGAAAGAAATTTATAGGTGAACAATTTTATAAAAGTCAATTGATATGAAAGAAGAATATTCACTTAGCGAACTGACAGGGGGGGCAAAATGCGATTTTCCCCGTGAGGGAGATAGTGCATCTCCGACCATAAGCTTTGTCACCGCTGATTCGAGGCAAGTTAAGGAAGGAACGCTCTTTGCGGCAATAAAGGGGTTCAGGCAGGACGGGCATGACTATATCCCCGATGTGATTAAAAAAGGCGCGCGCGCCCTTCTTGTGCAAAATGATTTTGATGAGGGAAAAATTCCCGCCGAAGCGAAAGGAAACGTTTTCCTCCTGAAGTCTCACGATACGAGAGAGAGTTTCGGAGTTATTTCCTCGAATTATTTCGGTAATCCTTCCGGAAAATTGAAACTGATAGGAGTAACGGGGACAAACGGGAAAACTACAACCGCTTATATAATAAATTCGATTCTCGAAACTGCGGGAATAACCTCGGGACTTATGGGCACTATCATCTACAAGATTGCCGATGAGGAATTTCCTTCATCCCTTACCACTCCCGATGCCTTTGTGCTGAATCGCTATTTGAGTGAAATGGTAAATGCCGGAGTAAGCCATTCGGTAATGGAGGTTTCGTCTCACGCCATTCATCTGAATAGAATCGCGGGATGCAGTTTCCATATAGGCATATTCACCAATCTGAGCAGGGAGCATATGGATTTTCACAGGACGATGGAGGACTACTACAAGTGCAAGAAAACTTTTTTTGATTATCTTGCCCAAAACGGTTCATCGAAAATAATCGTAAATATAGATGATGAATGGGGAAGAAGGCTTGCGGAAGATTTTGGAAACAATGTCATTACATACAGTTATGACAAACCGGAAGCGTCTGTAAAGCTTGTTGCTGGCGAATCATTTAAAAGCGGAGTCAGGGGCAGTATCTGCACGGGGAGAGGTGCCGTGAACTTTTCATCTTCTCTTGGCGGAAGATTTAATTTTTACAACATTCTTGCCGCAGTTGCCGCGTGTGCCGAACTGGAAATCCCCCATAAATTGATAGGAAAAGGCATTGACGCACTTCAGCGCGTGCCGGGAAGGTTTGAGAGAATAGAAAACAGTTTCGATTTCGATATTATCGTAGATTATGCCCATACGCCCGATGCTCTGGAAAAACTTCTTACGGAAGCAAAAAAAATGAGTTCCGGGAGATTGATTACCCTTTTTGGATGCGGCGGAGACAGGGATAAGGACAAAAGACCTCTGATGGGTAAAATTGCCGCGAGGTTAAGCGACTCCGTTGTTATTACATCGGACAATCCGAGAAACGAAAATCCCGAAAGCATAATCGAAGATATTTTGAAAGGCATAGATAAAAGCTATTCAAGCAATGTGGAAGTGATTGAAGACAGAAAAACCGCTATCAAATCTGCTGTTAATTCTGCAAAACCGGGAGACACGGTTGTCATTGCGGGCAAGGGGCACGAGGATTATCAGATAGTCGGCGAGAAGATACTTCGCCTCGATGACAGGGAAGAAGTTTTAAAAATACTGGAAGGAATCAGAAACAGCAATTGAAGGAATATTCAATCGATGAAATTTTGGAAGCTACAGGCGCAAGGATAATAAGGGAAGGGAATGTGAATACATTTTCGGGAATTTCCATAGATTCGAGAAGCTGTAAAAAGAATGAAATCTTCTTCGCCGTAAAAGGGGAAAAGTTTGACGGCAATGATTTCGTTCCGGGGGCAATTAAAAACGGCGCGTCGGGCGCGCTTTTCTCTGATCGCGAAAGGGCGCTCAAGGGTCTTTCTCCGGGACTCGATGTAACTCTCCTTGAATCTGAAGATGCTCTCGGAGCACTGCAGAAAGTCGCTTCTTTTTACAGAGAAAAAATTAACCCGAAAGTCATCGCGATTACGGGAAGCAACGGAAAATCAACCACTAAGGAAATTCTCTACTCCATACTTTCCCTGGCGGGAAAAACTATCAGGACTCCGGGAAATTTTAACAATCTCGTGGGACTTCCTTTGAGTCTTTTGAATCTTGACTATGGATGCGAATTTGCGGTGCTTGAAATGGGTATGAGTTTCAGGGGAGAGATTGAAAGACTTTGTTCGATTGCGTCTCCCTCTGACGCAATATTGACGAATGTGGCGCTTTCACATTCCGAGAATTTTTCCGGACTGGAAGAGATAGCGAAGGAAAAGGCGGCGCTTGCCCTTTTCGTTGAGAATGCCGGAGGTACGGTGTTCTGCAACGGTGATGACGAGATTCTCGCCGGAGAAGTAAAAAAACATTGCAAAAGAGCGGTTTTTTTCGGCGCAGGTAAAAATTGCCATGTGAGAATGTTTGATATTGAAACCGGTGCGCAAAGCACATCTTTTTCCTATGAGGGTCTGAAGGCAAAAGGAAGAGTGAATCTCAATATTCCCGGTATGCATAATGCCGTCAACTGCCTTGGCGCCATAGCGTGCGCGATTTCTCAGAATGTGTCAGAGAAAGAAATCGAAAAAGGCGTAGCTTCTGCCACCGCGCTTTCCGGGCGCCTTTCAGTGAAGAAACTGCAATCGGGAATTATTCTCGTAGATGACTCATATAACGCCAATCCCAATTCCTTCAGAAGAGCCATCGAGTTTTTTGAAGCGTTGGAATGCGGGGGAATGAAAGCGGTTGTAATGGGAGATATGCTCGAATTGGGGAAATACTCCGATGAGTCTCATCGCGAAATCGGAAAGCTATGCGCTGAAAAGGGAATAGACTGCCTCTTTACGGTGGGAGAGAATTCGAGACTTGCCGCAGTTGAAGCCCTTAAGGGTGGCATCGCGAAGGAAAATGTTCGTTCATTTTCCGATTCCCGTGACGCGGGGATTGCCCTTGCGCGAGTGTTGAAAGACGGAGACGCCGTATTGGTAAAAGGGTCGAGGATGATTCATCTCGAAAGGGCGATAGAGGTGATTCTGGAGAGTCACTGCGAAGGGAAATAATAAAAATCTTATGGAGGAGAAAGTGTTGATAGCGGGTTTGGGGAAAAGCGGTATATCGGCGGCAAAACTTGCCCTTTCCCGTGGTATGGAAGTCTTCGCCTTTGACGGTAAAAAGCGCGCTGACGCAGAGGATTCCATAGGGACACTTTCCGGGGATATTAAAATTTCATATGAGAGCGACGGAATGGAATTAATCGATGAAGTTTCGAAAGTTGTCGTTTCTCCGGGAATTTCATTTAAAGGCGATTTTGTAAAAACAGCCAGGGATAGGGGTAAAGATGTAGTGAGCGAAATCGAGTTTGCCGCAAATAATCTCAATATACCTGTTATCGCCGTTACAGGGACTAACGGCAAGACTACCGTTACAAAACTGATTGCCGCGATTCTCCGTGAAGGCGGGATGAACGCAGTTGAAGCGGGAAACATAGGAACTCCTCTTTCGGATATTGCTCTCGGGCAACGGGGCGTTGATTTTGCCGTTTGTGAAGTGTCGAGTTTTCAGCTTGAACTCATTAAAAGATTCAAGCCCTTTGTTTCGATTCTTCTCAATGTCACTCCCGACCATCTCAACCGCTATGATTCCATTGAAGAATATTTCGGGACTAAGGCGAGGATTTTTGAAAATCAGGATAGCGGTGATTTTGCCGTGATTAACGCCGACGACCCACTCATAAAGGAAAATCTTCCAAAACTGGGCGGGGAAACATTTGTATATAGCCGTGTAAACGCCGTTGCAAAAGGGGCATATGTGAAATTGGACAGCATCTTCTTCAGATACGGTACGCAGGAAACGGAGATAATTCCCCTGAATGAGATAAAGATGAAAGGTGCGCACAATATTGAAAATATCCTTGCGGCAGTGTGTTGCGCTATGGCCTGCAAGGTTAATAAGGAAAGCATAGCGCAGGTGCTTGGAAATTTTGTTCCTCCGGCGCACAGAATGGAGGATGCGGGCGAAATAAATGGGATACGCTTCATAAACGATTCCAAAGCCACGAATGTGGACGCGCTTAAAAGGGCATTGGAAAGCTTTTCAGAAAAAATTGTGCTCATCGCGGGAGGCAGGGACAAGGAAGGAAAATTTTCAATATTGAGAGAGGAAATTTCCGCCGGAGTGCGCCTTGTCATCGTTATCGGCGAGGCAGGTGAAAAGATAGAAAATGCCTTCGGAGATATTGTTTCCGTAGTGAAGGGGGAAACTTTGAAGGATGCTGTCGCGCTCGCATTCGATAACGCGGAAGAGGGGGATGTAGTGCTTCTTTCTCCGGGATGCGCAAGCTTTGATATGTTTGAGTCCTTTGAGCACAGGGGTGACGAATTTAAAAAATATGTAAGGGAATTGAATGGAAGTCTCTCAGAAAGGTAATTCCGATAAGCTGATACTTTTGACTGCCCTTCTTCTTTCGGGGATAGGGATAATAATGGTGTACAGCGCAAGCGCCATCATTTCGCTGGAGGAATATTCCAGTCATTATTTCTTTTTAAAAAAACAGCTTTTAGCTTTTGCAATAGGATTGGTATTGATGATTTTTGCAATGTATTTTGATTACAATAAATACAGGAGGTTTTCCGTTCTCTTTCTCGGTGTTTCTCTCGCTTTGCTCATTCTCGTTTTTATCCCGCCTCTGGGGATTTCCAAAAACGGGGCGATGCGCTGGATACGTATAAGCTCACTTCAGTTTCAGCCGTCGGAATTGATGAAGTTTTCTCTGATTCTTTATGTGGCAGGCTATATTTCAAAAAAGAGGGAGAAAATAAACGATTTTATGAAAGGTATTCTGCCACTCTCGATAGTAGTCGGCATATTCATTCTTATGCTCATGAAACAACCTGATTTTGGTACGGTAATGACCATCATCACTGTCATTGTGATTCTGCTCTTTATAGGCGGAATGAGCTATAAATATCTCATTGGCGCGTTTGCTGTTGTGGTGCCTGCCGCAATTATTGCCATTGTAAGCGAGCCCTACAGGTTGAAAAGGATTACCACCTTTTTAAACCCCTGGGAAAATCCTCTCAGCTCGGGATTTCAAATCATACAATCTATGTACGCTTTCGGCAGAGGAGGAATCTTCGGTCTGGGGTTTGGTGAAGGCAGGGGAAAACTCTTTTATCTGCCGGCTCCCTATAATGATTTTATTCTTTCCGTAATCGGGGAGGAAATCGGACTGGTCGGTGTGCTTACGGTGGTTACCTTATTTTTCATTTTTATATACAGGGGATTTAAAGTTGCAATGAATACAAATGATATGTTTGGACTCCTTCTTTGCGTGGGGATAGTTTCTGTTATAGGAATTCAGGGGCTTATCAATATTGCCGTTAGTCTGGGTATGCTTCCCACTAAAGGAATACCTCTTCCTTTTATCAGTTTTGGCGGGTCTTCGATGATTACCACGATGTTTTTAACCGGTGTAATTCTTAATATTTCTGAACATGCCGGAAAATAAGATAAGAGCGCTCATAGCGGGAGGAGGTACGGGAGGACATATTTTTGCGGGAATTGCGATTGCCGAGGAAATGCAAAAAAGATGGAAAGGAGCGAAAGTGCTTTTCGTGGGAGCAAAAAGCGGGATGGAATCAAAAATTCTTCCGCAATGTGGAATAGATTACAGACTGATAGATTCTCTGGGAATAAAAGGAAAGAATATATCGCAAATGATTAAGGGAATGGCAAAAGTACCGGGCAGTCTTTTCGGCGCGCTGAAAATAGTGAGGAATTTCAGACCCCATGTAGCAGTTGGAGTGGGCGGTTACAGCTCCGGCCCGGCAATAGTATCGGCGTGGATGACGGGTGTGCCTTCGGTGATTCTCGAGCAGAATCTTTATCCGGGAGCGACAAACAAAATACTTTCCGGATTCGCGCGCTATGTGGCTCTCAATTTCAAGGGCTCTGAAAAGTATTTTCCGTCGGGAAAAACCTTTTGTTGCGGCAATCCCGTAAGGAAAAATCTATCACTCACGGGAAAGGAAACGGCATTGGAAAAGTGGGGTTTGAAGAGCGACCTATTCACATTCCTCGTATTTGGCGGAAGCCAGGGCGCCCGCAGTTTGAACGAGCTTATGCCTTCGGCATTCTCTCTGTTAAAGAAAGAAGGCAGAAAATTTCAGGTCATTCATCAGACAGGTGAAAGGGATTTTGACGCTGTTAAAAAGAGCTATGGCGATAAAGGGCTGGAAGTCGTCATAGAGCCCTTTTTAAACAATATGTCCGACGCTTACGGCGCGGCGGATTTCGTTATATCCCGCGCGGGCGCTGCCACACTGAGCGAAATATGCGCTTGCGGAAAGCCCTCGATGTTAATTCCCTTTCCTTTTGCCACGAACAATCATCAGGAGCATAACGGGCGGTATATGGAGACTGAGGGAGCGGCGGTAATGATGAGGGAGAGCGAGGCGAGTCCCGAAAAAATTGCCGCGAAAATAGGAGTGATAACGCACGACAGGGAAAAAATGGAGGAGATGTCCCGAAATGCGATGAGACTGAATAAACCTAATGCTTCGCGGGATATTGTAACGTACTGCGAAAGTTTAATTTAGAAATGGCGGATTAATGTACAGAAAAAATCTAAAAATACACTTCATAGGAATCGGAGGCATCGGAATGAGCGGTATTGCCGAGTTGCTCATTAATCTCGGATATACCATTTCCGGCTCTGATTTGAAAAAGAGCGCCGTAACGGACAGATTGAAAAAGCTCGGAGCAAAAATATTTATAAAGCACAATGGAGAAAATGTGGAAGGGGCGGATGTTGTCGTTATGAGTTCGGCAGTAAAGGAAGACAATCCCGAGGTTATCGGAGCGAAGGAGAAGCAGATTACGCTATTAAGAAGAGCGGAGATGCTCGCGGAGCTTATGAGAATGAAATACAGCATTGCCGTTTCCGGTTCCCACGGGAAAACCACCACCACTTCCCTGATTACGGCAATACTTTCAAAGGGAGACAAGGACCCCACGGCAATAATCGGAGGAAAGCTCATAAGCAGCGGCACTAACGCGAAGCTTGGACAGGGGGAGTTTATCGTTGCCGAAACTGATGAAAGCGACGGGACTTTTCTCAGAGTCAGCCCTTCGATTGCTGTGGTAACCAACATAGACAGAGAACATCTCGATTATTACGGCAGTGAAGAAAAGCTCAAAGAGAGCTTTGTGGAGTTTCTCAACAAGGCGCCCTTTTACGGCACAAGCGTAATTTGCACCGATGATGAAAATATTCAGGAGATACTTCCGAAGATTGAAAAGAGAATTATTACATACGGATTTAATTCACAGGCGGACTACAGCGCCGAAGTGATTGATATCAGCGATTTTTCTTCGGTTTTTAAATTATTCGGCAAACGTGAAGAAATTGCCACTGTAAGGATTAATCTTTCCGGAAAACATAACATCCTCAATTCTCTCGCGGCAATAGCAGTTGGGCTCGAGCTTGAGATACCTTTGAAAAAGATAATCAGCGCCGTTGAGCATTTTGAGGGTATCGAAAGAAGGTTTCAGAAAAAAGGCGAGTGGAGAAAAATTACCGTAGTGGATGATTACGGTCATCATCCCAGCGAGATAAGGGCAACGCTGTCCGCGGCAAGACGGATGTGGAAGGGGAAAATAGGAGTGATATTTCAGCCTCATCGCTATTCGAGGACAAAGCTTCTGTTAGATGAGTTTTTCAAGTCATTCTATGATTGCGACATACTTGCCGTAACGGACATTTATCCCGCGGGGGAGACTCCCATTGAAGGAATCGATGCCGGGAAGATTGCGGAAGGAATCAGGAGGCACGGGCATAAAGATGTTTCATATATGGGGGACAGGAAAAAAATTATTTCCTATTTTTCCAAAGTACTGGGGAAGGGCGATTTGCTTATTACTCTTGGCGCGGGCAACGTCTATGAGGTGGGAGAGGAATTTTTAAAAAGAAAATGAGTGTGAACTTGGCTGAAAAAGATTTCTATAAGAATTTTTCGGAGACCTTCGGAGAAAAGGCGCTCTTTAACGTGAAAGCGTCGGAGTTTACAACGCTCAAAACGGGCGGACCTGTGTCCATAATGGTTTTTCCCGGGAATATTGATGAGATAAAAAGCGTGATAAAGCTCTGTGCCGCGTGGGGTTTGGAATATCTTCCCATTGGCAGAGGTTCGAATATTCTTTTTTCGGACAATGGTTTCAAGGGAGTAGTTATAAACCTTGCGGAAAAGATGAATCGTTTTCGCGCGGAAGAGGGGAAATCCGGAGATATTTTTATTATCGCGCAGGCAGGCGCTTTCCTTCCCGCAATAGTGAGTTTTTGCGCGGAGAAAGCGATAGGGGGCATTGAATGGGCAATGGGAATTCCCGGTACCGCGGCAGGTGCAGTTAAAGGAAACGCGGGCGCATTCGGACATTCTGTTTCAGACTTTCTGGAAAAGGTGAGGATTGTTTCCGCGGACGCAAAAGAAAAAGAGGCAGATGGTAGTCAAATCACAAGCGGTTACAGATACGCGGAGATTGAAGAGGGCGCGATAATCAGCGAAGTCACTCTGAAACTTCATCTCGCCGACGCGCAGTCAATGAAAAAGAAAATGGAAGAATACAGGGAAAAGAGAACGTTGTCCCAGCCCACTGCTTCCCTTTCCGCGGGTTCGGTATTTAAAAATATTTCCCATGTTTCTGCGGGAAAACTTATCGATGAATGCGGGCTCAGGGGAATGAGAGTGGGAGACGCGATAGTATCAGAGAAGCACGCGAATTTCATAATCAATGAGGGAAACGCCTCATCGGGAGATATTCTGGAATTAATGCGGCGCGTAAGAGATGAAGTTCACAACAGGAAGGGAATAATATTGCAGCCGGAAATTAAAATAATAGGAGAGCGCCTTTAGTGGTTGAGGAAATTAAAAAAAGAAAGATAGGCGTATTTATGGGTGGAAGGTCAACTGAAAGGGATATTTCCCTTAAAACGGGAAATGCCGTTCTTCAGTCTCTCCTTAAACAGGGTCTTGACGCCGTTGCCATAGATCCCGCGGAAAAGCTTATCGGGCAAGTTGAAAAAGAGAAAATCAATGTCGCTTTTCTTGCCCTCCACGGCGAGGGCGGTGAGGACGGAGTAATTCAGGGATTTTTAGAAAGCGCGGGAATTCCCTATACGGGAAGTGATGTGTGTTCCAGTGCCGTGTCAATGGATAAGAACATTTCAAAAATAATTTTTGAGGAAAGTGGAATTCCAACTCCGGGGTTTTTTACCCTGACGGGGAACGAAGAAAACCCGGAAGAGATGATGACAAAAAAAGGAATCGGATACCCTGTCGTGGTGAAACCTTCCTCAGGGGGGTCCACAATAGGAATATCGATTGCGGAAGAAAAAGAAATGCTTGAAAAGGCAATTGAGAGCGCTTTTAGTTTCGATAAATCGGTCATTGTGGAGGAGTTCATAGAAGGACGCGACCTTACAGTGGGAATACTCAGCGGGCAGGTCCTGCCTGTCGTTGAGATGAAGCCTGAAAGCGGTTTCTATGATTACGAGGCAAAGTATGAAAAGGGGAAAACAAAATATTTATGTCCGGCGCCTCTGACTGAAGAGGAAGATGAATTGTGCAGGCATTACTCGCTTATGGCTTACAAAGCTCTCAGATGCGCCGGTGCGCCGAGAGTGGACCTTAGAATGAACGCAAAAGGAAAAATGTTTGTCCTCGAGGTCAACACGATACCCGGAATGACTGAAACGAGCCTTCTTCCCATGGCTGCAAAGGAAGCGGGCATTAACTTTGAAACCCTTGTTTTAAAAATATTAGAGGATGCCATTGCGAAAAAAAAATAATATTTTAAAGGACCAGCGAGTCGGGAAAAAAGGCAGGAATAGCCGTACAACGAAGAATAAAAACAGTAAGAATTCCGGGGAAAGTGTTTTATCGGTCAACATTATGCGTATTGCCGTGATTCTGTTTTCCATTTTTCTCATAACAGTTTTCCTGAAGGAATATGCTGTTGACCTTGCCTCTCTCGGAAAACCGAAAGTCTTTGTGGAAGGAAACCATATTCTTGAAAAACAGAAGATAATCAAAACCGCGGGAGTCGAGGATGCGAACTTTCTTTTTCTAAATCCGCGAAGTGTAGTCAGGGAACTTTCGAGAATCCCGTGGATAAAGACCGTTTCCGTGAGAAAGAAACTGCCCGCTTCAATATACATACACATCGAGGAGAGAACTCCTTTCGCGTGGCTCGATAACAACGGGCTGAAACTGATTGATGATAACGGCGTCATCCTTGACCCAAAAGGAGGGATCAATTCCGAAGAAAAGGAAGTCATCAACGGGTTGTACGCAGACCATAATTATCTTTCAGGCGAAAAGGTGAGGGAAGAAGACCTTTATGAGGCAATTGCTCTAATTAAGGATATTAAGTCATTCGCTCCCTGGTTTTACGAAAATATATCATCGGTGAATATTTCAAATGAAGATAATGTGACATTTGAACTTCGCCAGGAGCAATGCAGAGTATTTCTGGGGAAAGACAAGGTTCATCAGAAGATGGAAAACCTGAAAAAAGTCTTTTCCACACTGGAGGAAAGTGAATTTCAGGGAATAGATGTTTTTGACCTGAGATTCAAGGATAGGGTGGTTGTGAGAAAAAAAACGCAAAATATAGTTGCGGGAGGCAATAACCTCACCTGATAATAGAATGGAATCAGCGGGATGGATGTTATTTTAAGATTTTTTAAAAAGGTAAAAAAATTAATCTATAATATTTTGGAGATTGATATGGTCAAGAAAAATAATATTGTTGCAGGGCTTGAAATCGGAAGTTCGAAGGTAGGCGCGCTTGTGGCGCAGAAGAAGGAAGAAGGAGGTTTTGAAATCATAGGAATCGGCACTGCCGATTTCAAAGGACTGCGAAGCGGTGTTGTCGTCAATATCGAAAGCACCGTTGAAGCAATCCAGAAAGCAGTGGAAGACGCGGAAGTTATGGCAGGAGAGGAAATCAACAGTGTCTTCACCGGAATAGGCGGTTCCCATATCAAGGGCTTGAGCAGTAACGGGCTTGTAATAATCAACGATAGGGAAGTGAAAAAGAAAGATATCCAAAGGGTAATAGACAATGCGACTGCTGTGGCAATCCCTCGTGAAAGGCAATTGGTTCACGTTCTGCCGCAGGAATATATGATTGACAACCAGGGCGGAATAAAAGATCCCATGGGACTTGCGGGAATAAGGCTGGAAGCTAAGGTGCACATAGTTACGGGAGCGACCACGTCGATTCAGAATGTGATGAAAAGCTGCAACAAGGCGGGACTCGAGATAGAGGAAATAGTCCTTCAACAGATTGCCTCCGCCGAAGCGGTTCTCACCGAAGACGAAAAGGAACTCGGTGTGGCGCTCATAGACATAGGCGCGGGAACTACGGATATCGCTATCTATTATAATGGAAGTGTAAAGTTTACGTCCATGTTCGACCTCGGAGGCGACCACATTACGAATGATATTGCTGTGGGGTTTCATATTCCTAAAAAGGAGGCGGAGAGCCTGAAGATAAAGTACGGCAGCGCTCATTCCGCACTGATCAAGGGAGATGAAACAGTGGAAGTGGAAAGAATGGGCGGGCAGGCGAATGTTCCTGTTTCCAAAAAAATACTGGGCGAGATTATCGAACCGAGAGTTCAGGAAATCCTTTCCATCGCGAAACAGGAAATCAATAAATCAGGTGTCAAGGAGCTCGTAGCATCCGGAATTGTTCTTACGGGCGGCGCCACGCTTCTGGAAGGGACAGATACTTTGGCAAGTCGTATCTTCACCCTTCCCGTCAGAATGGCGGCTCCGGGAGATGTGGGGGGAGGCCTCGTGGAAAAAGTGAGGAACCCCATATATTCAACTCTTGTGGGGCTTTGCCTTTACGGAATGAAAGCTGACCAGGGATACGTGGTTTCCTCTAACGGTTTTATGCGCAGTTTTATGAGCTGGCTTCAGGAATTTGTTTAATTAATTATAAGGGGAGAAAATAAATGGACGGAAATAATATAAGTAGCGGCGGTATGACAATCGAGTATACGGAAGTTATAAAAAAAGCAAAAATAAAAGTCATCGGCGTGGGAGGGTGCGGCGGAAATGCCGTAAATACTATGATTCAGATGCAGCAGATTACGGGAGTGGATTTTGTGGCAATCAACACCGATGTGCAGGCGCTCGACAACTCAAGAGCGGAATTCAAACTTCAGATAGGGCAGACCATTACGCGCGGACTGGGCGCGGGAGCGGAGCCCGATGTGGGGCGCCGTTCGGCTCTCGAGGATATAGAAAAGATTAAAGAGATGTGCGCGGACACTGATATGGTTTTTATAACGGCGGGAATGGGAGGCGGTACGGGAACCGGCGCGGCGCCCGTTATTGCAGAGGTGGCTAAGGAAAGCGGTGCTCTGACCGTGGGTGTGGTAACAAAGCCCTTTTTGCTCGAGGGCAAAAAAAGAATGAGGGTCGCGGAAGCGGGAACAGAAGAATTAAAAAATTCCGTTGACAGCCTCATTGTCATTCCCAACCAGCGTTTAATGAGTATAGCGGGAAAAAATCTTACAACTCTCGAATCATATAAACTCGCCGACGATGTGCTTCATCAGGCAGTTCAGGGCATATCGGATATAATCGTAAAGCCCGGATATATCAACGTTGATTTCGCCGATGTAAGGGCGATAATGTCACAGAAGGGAAGAGCTATAATGGGTACCGGAATGTCCGAAGGGGGCGACGGGAAGGTAATAGACGCCGTAGAGAAAGCTATTTCAAGCCCGCTTATCGAAGAAGGGTCAATTGAAGGCGCGACGGGAGTTTTGGTGAATATTACCGGTGACAGCAAGTTGACTCTCGATGAAATGACTGAAGCCCTGAACATTGTAAACGAGATAGTGGATGATGACGCTAATATAATTGTAGGTCATGTAGTTGATGATGAATCGAAGGGATTAGTCAAGGTTACGGTAATCGGCACGGGTTTTGAAAAAACTCAGGAAGTCATAAAGAATAAACCGGAGGATATGGATATAAATGTCCCTGATATCGATGAAACCGAGTTAATACCTTTGGACAACGAGAATAAAAACATTCCCGCTTATATAAGGTTTAACAATAAAAAAAAAATGATGGAACGAAGTGAGAATTCCCGGGAGAAATCTAAGCAAAAGAAGAACGACTGGTCCATCCCGGCTTTTTTCAGAAGAGGTGCAGACTGATAATATTTCTGTCGTAAAGTCGGGAATTTTGTTATTTCATCCTTTGAGATGAAAAAATCTTTTATATCCAATCGCGATGAAATCCTTTCATCGGAGAAAGGCGCCTATGCGCTGAATCCCGAAGGGAAGGTAAAATGCGTAGTCGTATATCCGAATTTTTACAGAGTCGGAATGTCCAACCTCGGATTTCAGACTGTTTACGGAATACTCAATGAGCGGAAAAATATCGTTTGTGAAAGAGCGTTTCTGCCTGAATACGATGCATGGGATAAGTTAGGGAAAAAGGGCAATGACCTTTTATCACTGGAATCACTCAGGGCTCTCAGGGATTTTCATATAATCTTTTTTTCCGCGTCCTTTGAGAATGATTATATAAATATTTTAAAAATTCTGGAATATTCCGGAATCCCTCTTCGCCGCGAAGAAAGGGACGAAAGAGCGCCTCTTGTCGCTGTCGGAGGCATAGCTGTATCTTCAAATCCCGAACCGCTTTCCGACTTTATGGATGTTTTTCTTTTAGGCGATGCCGAATCTATTCTCCCTTCTTTTTGCAAAAGGATAGACGGCGCGTCAGGAGGAGAAAAAAAGGAATATTATCTGAAGGCGATTTCAAAAGTCAGAGGCGCTTATCTTCCTTCTTCCGAAAAAAACGAAGATGAGACAGTTTCCGTTTCAAGACTTGACGATATGAATGAATCCTCCTCCTATTCGAGAATTATAACTCCCCTTGCCGAATTCTCCTCTATGCACCTTGTTGAAATGTCGAGAGGTTGCGCTTCTGCCTGTAGATTCTGCCTGCTTGGAAATTACTACGGAAGTCCAAGAGTCAAAAGTCTGGAAAAGGTTTTCGGGCATATTGATTATGGAATGAGAAATACGGGGCGTGTTGGGCTTGTGAGTTGTTTTACGGGAAAAGGAGAACGAATGAGCGCGTTGCGCGAGGGAATTGAGAAAAGAAAGATTGAAGTTTCTTTTTCCTCCATAAGATTTGAAGACCTTAACGACGATTTTATAAAGTTCATCTCAGAAAGCGGACAGCAGACAATAACCCTTGCCCCCGAGTGTGGAAATGAATTGTTAAGATATTCCGCGGGGAAAAAAATCAGCGACGAGGAAATAGTTGTCCGAATTTCATCAATATCCGCGAATGGAGTGAAAAACATAAAACTTTATTTTATGGTTGGATTTCCCGGAGAGACATTAGGGGATGTAAAGGATATCGCTCTTTTGGTTAAAAAGATAAAGAAGGCATCTGAGAGAAAGTCGGCGGGTTTGAGAATTTTTGTAAGCGTATCTTCCTTTGTCCCGAAACCTTTTACTCCGCTTCAATGGTCCGCAATGGATAATGAAAAAACATTGAAAACAAAACTTTCGTCTTTAAGAAGCGCTTTTTCAAAAATGAATGGAGTGATATTTAATTGTGACCTTCCGAAGTACGCGCGGATTCAGGGTGTATTTTCAAGAGGAGACAGAAAAACAGGCGATATACTTCTGAACGCCCTTAAGTTTGACGGGGATTGGAAAAAGGCAATGAGGGAGTCTGAAATAAACGCTGATTATTATGTCCACAGAGAAAGAAAAGCCGATGAGGCATTTCCCTGGGATTTTATTGATGCCGGTGTTTCCAAAAAGAAATTACGCGATATCTATATGCAAAACTTTTCGTTGTGATTTTACTTCAGGTATTCATTTATTGAATTTGCGGAAACCTTCCCGTCTCCCATTGCAAGAATGACCGTCGCGCCTCCTCGTACAATGTCCCCTCCGGCGAAAACTCCTTTTTTGCTTGTTTCTCCCGATGCGGTATCGACTGTTATGTTTCCGTATTTGTTTGTGTCTATTCCGCCTGTTGTCATAGGAATGAGTGGATTTGCGCCGTTTCCGATTGCAACTATTACCGTATCCACGTCGAGAATGAATTCCGACCCTTCAATGGGCACCGGTCTTCTTCTTCCGGAGTCATCGGGTTCGCCGAGTTCCATTTTTATACACTCCATTCCTTTGACCCAACCTTTTTCGTCTCCGAGGATGTTAAGGGGATTGTTGAGCAAAAGGAATTCGATGCCTTCTTCCCCCGCGTGTTTGATTTCTTCGGCTCTTGCGGGCATTTCGGCTCTTGAACGGCGATAGACTATATAGGAATGATCTGCTCCAAGTCTCTTTGAAGTCCTAACGGCATCCATTGCCGTATTTCCGCCGCCTATAACGGCAACATTTTTTCCCCTGAAGATTGGTGTGTCGTAATCGGGGAAGAGGTATGCTTTCATAAGGTTGTTTCTGGTGAGATATTCGTTTGCAGAGTAAACACCGTTAAGGTTTTCACCAGGAATATTCATAAAATACGGAAGACCCGCGCCTGACCCTATAAATGCCGCGTCAAATCCCTTTGAAAGAAGCTCGTCAAGAGTCTTTGTCTTTCCGATTACGAAATTATTTACTATTTCTACGCCGAGTTTTTGCACGTAATCGATTTCAACCTGAAGAATCTTTTTTGGAAGGCGGAATTCCGGGATGCCGTATATGAGAACTCCTCCCGATTTATGAAGTGCTTCGAATATGGTTACCTGATGACCCATCTTTGCAAGCTCGCCTGCGGCGCTCAATCCCGACGGACCTGCTCCGATAACAGCCACCTTTTTTCCCGTTGACTTAGGAAGCACCGGAATCTTTGCCGCGCCCATTGCCATTTCAAAATCAGCGGCAAATCTTTCGAGGTTTCCCACTCCTACGGGTGAGGATTTCTTGAGCAATACACAGCGTCCTTCACATTGTTCTTCCTGAGGGCAAACTCTTCCGCACACTGCGGGAAGAGAATTCTTTTCCTTTATCTTCTGCGCCGCTTCGAGATACTTGCCTTCGGCTATAAGCTTGATGAAGGCAGGAATATCTATTCCTACGGGACAACCTGCCACACAGGCGGGATTTTTACACTGAAGGCATCTCTTTGCTTCCATCAATGCAATTTCTTCCGCAAGGCCAAGATTTACCTGTTCGAAATTTTTGTTTCTTGCATTAGGGTCCTGCTCAGGCATACTCTGCCTCGATATCTGCATTCTCTCTTTCGGAGTCAGTTCATTAGCGCTCATTTTGTTTTAGATTCCTTTTCCCAGCATTTTTTATGGTCGTTCATCTCAAGGGCTTTCTTTTCATTGTCTCTGTAAAAAGCCTGCCTTTTGGAAAGTTCCACAAAATCCACTTTGTGTCCGTCAAATTCAGGTCCGTCAACACAGACAAACTGTGTCTTGTTGTCGACTGTCACTCTACAGGCACCGCACATTCCCGTACCGTCAACCATAATGGGGTTAAGACTTACTACTGTATTTATATTATATTTTTTCGTGAGTTGGCAAACGGCGTTCATCATCGGCACGGGACCGACGGCGAAAACTATGTCGATTTTCTGTCCCTTTTCAATCAGCTCTTTTAACACATCCGTTACCAATCCTCTTCTCACATAACTTCCGTCATCAGTAACGATGTGAAGTTCGTCGGAGATGGAACGTAATTCTTCTTCCATAAAAAGCAATTCCTTTGAACGAAAGCCCATTATGGAATCGACACGATTTCCGGCTTCTTTCAATGCCTTGCCAAGGGGGTAAACCACTGCGATTCCAAGACCTCCTCCCACGCATACGGCATTTCCGAAGTTTTCGATATGGGAAGGTTTTCCGAGAGGTCCTACGAGACTCGTAAGTTTGTCTCCTTTTTCAAGAGAGTTAAACTGTCTCGTTGATTTACCTACACTTTGGCAAATCAGAGTGATTGATCCTTCTTCGGGATTAGAATCAGCAATCGTAAGAGGCACTCTTTCACCATTCTCATCAATCTGAAAAATAATGAATTGCCCCGGTTTTCTTGATTTTGCAATGTGCGGAGCACTGAACTTTAAAAGACTTACAACAGGAGAAAGTACCCTTTTTTCAATGACTTCAAACATTTTTCTACCTTCCGTCCAATCACAGGGATTAAAAGTTTAAATTGCGCTTGCTTATAAGAATAGAGAGGGGTTTTGTCAAGGAATAATCTGTTTCACAGCGGTTGTTGAAATGTGATTTAAGTGTAAAATCCGGAATCCGTCAAAATTTTGTTCAGGTTCTCTATGCTCTTCAGGACATTTTCGCTTGAATGCGCCTCGATGGTTAAAATTGGTTTTTCAAGAGGTTTGATTAGCTCAAAGAGTGTTACAAAATTGACAGTTCCGTTTCCTATGGCATTATGCTCATCAGCTTTTCCTGAGTTGTCGTGCAGGTGAATTTCTCCAAGATATGGCGCTATCAGGTTAATCCATTCTGTCAGGGAAATAGTCGAAAAGAGGTTAAAATGCCCTGTGTCGAAACAAATTTTGAAATTTTTACTGTTTATTCCTTTACATACGTCTATGATTGTCGAAGGATGGTCTTCAAAGACGTTTTCAAGACAGAGCAGGATGTCGTCATAGGGAAGGGCATTGAGAATTTCCTTCCACGCGGAAACGCTTTTTTCTGTCCATTTTTCTTTTACCGATGAAAAACGCCATTTGTCGTATCCTGAATGGACAACTATCGATAATGGATGAAAGCAGGATGCCGCGTTGCAAACCTGCTTCATCCTCAGTAGGCTGATTTCACGAATTTTGCTGTCGATTCCGCCGGGACTCAGATCCATAAAAGGGGCGTGAAAAGTGCATCGTATTCCGTTTTCAACGAGAAGAGAGCTTATCTTTTCATATTGTGACGAAGGCGTTTTGTCGAGAATATCCGCTCTGAAATATATTTCAAGGTCGAGCTTCCGTTCGATTATGTATTTTGATAACTGCTCTACATACTCAAAGGGTATGTGAAAGAATAAACTGTTATTCTGATTCATATTTTTTATTTACGACGGGTATCTTCAGCTTGTTTCCCGCTATGAGCTTAGCGTCGTGTTCAATTCCGTTTATAAGGGCAAGCTCTTTGTCTTTTGCCCTGTCTTTGAAAAATCGTTCGGCAAGCCCTGCAAGGGTATCTCCCGGTGAAACGGTATAAATCATTATCCGCCTGTTTTTAAACTGTGACGCTTCCTTTCTGCTAAGCTTTCTCAGACTGTTGAATGTTTTGTTGAAATAAGCCGTAGAGTTCGCGTAATCCTTTTTAAGCGCAGAAGCGATGAGTGCAAACCCCGTGCCCCGGCTTACGAAAAAGATGACTTCCGCCCTCGCCTTTCCATTCTTTTGTTTGATGTCGTAAAGTCCGTGAAATGTTTCAATCCCGCCGTGGGTTATCTCTTTTCCGTTAATTCGTTTTGCTCCGTTTTCACTTTCCCACTTTTGGGCGAGCTGGTCGGGTTTTATCGCGGAACGAAGTTTTATTTTCATTAACGCCATATACACTTCCTGTTCCGGATGTTTTTTTGCAAAGACGTAACGGCTTTCAATATCGTTCCAATCCTGAGGAAGGACAACGGAGAATTTATAGAACGCGTTTCTGTAAATGGGACCGTCAAATACGCCTGCCCTTTCTCCGGGACCGTAAATGAGCCCTTCGATTTTTGAGAGATATTCATCTCTGCCTTGCGAATAATCGCTTTTGCCCGATTCGCTCATTACTTTTTCCGCGAGAGCATTGGCTTTTTCCACTCTTTCGGCGGTATCCGGATGGGATGCGAAAAGCCCGTGGAATACCGGTTTTCCCTCTTCGTTCATTTTCAGATGATTTAAAAACGCGGAGACAGCTTTAGGGTTGTAATTTGCCCTGTCATTGTATTTTACTCCAAGCTCGTCTGACTGAAGTTCGAAATCTCTTCCATATCCGCTTTGTATTGCCCCAAAAATGAAATCGGAAATCTGTGACCACTGCTGTGCCGGTGGATAAATGATGGATGCGCCCGCGGCAACTATTTTGTAGGAAAGTGCTTTGCTTATCTGCTGCGCGCTGTGCCTTGCCGTAACGTGTCCTGTTTCGTGTCCCAAAACTCCTGCCATCTCAGCTTCGCTGTTTATCTGCGCGAGGATTCCTCTTGTGATGTAAATATATCCTCCGGGAAGAGCGAAGGCATTTATTTCAGGGGAGTCAACTACTGTGAAGTGGTAGTTGATGTCTTTCCTGTCGCATACCGTTGCTATCTTCTGACCGACTTCGTTTATGTAGTTCTGCAGAGATTCGTCATCGTAATATCCGTATTTTTCAGTAATTTCCACATCGGCTTTCTTTCCGTATTCAACTTCCCGTTCAGTGCTGATAAGCATAAAATTCCACTTTCTCGTGACGGGGTTTACTGCGCAGGTCAGAAAGATGAGTGAAGACAACAATATTATAAAAACCGGAAAGGAATATTTCTTAAATGTTTTTCTCAATGATTTTTTCTTCATAATTTAAAGGGATATATATCGTTACTGAATCGTAAAATACTAATAATTGAAGGTAAAAGCAATTAACAAAACCGGAGGAGAAAATTTGAAAACATTTTTATTGCTTTAAAGGAAAAGCATTCAGGGGGTTTTCTTTTTTTTCACTTTTTTTGCAATTTTATTCTGATGAACATATATTTTATTCCGTCCCGAATTTTTTGCTTTGTAGAGCGCTTTATCGGCAAGTTTTATAAGCTCTTCCTTGTTGTCAGCGTCTTCAGGGAATCCCGCGATTCCAATGCTTACGGTAACTGCAGTGTCCCCGGAGTTGGCGTTTTTGCAATGGCTGTTTTTGATTTCGTTTCTGATTCTTTCCGCAAAGGGAAGTGTTTTTATTTTTTTTGTTTCGGGAATTATTATTGCAAACTCATCGCCTCCGTAACGGCAAAGAAGGTCTGTGTTACGGGAAACATCCTGAAGAACCTTCGAAACATTTTTTAGCACCTCATCTCCTGTCTGATGCCCTTTTTTGTCGTTCACCATTTTGAAGTTATCGATGTCAAGCATCAGCAATGAAAAATTTTTCTTGTATCTTGCCGAACGCGATACTTCACTGCTTAGAAGCTCGTTGAAAAAACGAAAATTTTTAAGCCCCGTAAGTCCGTCCACGCGTGAAAGGTTTTTGTAATACTCCGCTTCAAGCGCTTTTTTCGTAAGTACTCTGCGCTCGATTGCCTTGCTCACTATAATCTGTGTCAAATCCGGATTGACAGGTTTCAGGAGATAGTCGTACGCGCCTTTTTTCATAGCCGATATGGCATCTTTCACATGAGAGGACGAAGTTGTCGCAATAATATCGCATCCGGGTTTTGCATTGTTTACGCAGGTCAGAACTTCCTCGCTTTTATTTCCGGGAAAATCCATTGAAAGGATTATCAGACTGTAGCTGTTTTCTCTTATGCAGGAGAGTACGGTTTCGACCGTATCTGCGCAGTCAACGGAGAATTTGCCTTTGGCGAGTATTTTTTTAAGGTATTTCGAAGATTCTTCTTCGCTTTCCACTACGAGAATTTTATTCTGCGATGCTGTCAATTTTTGATTCCCTTCCCTTAATAAAAAGCTGCCTGTATTTACGAATATACTTTAGTTAATACAGTTCACTCTTTATTTCCCCTTTTATTGCCAATAATAACGAACAATAAAAAAGACAAATTTAAAATATTTTAATACGGAGATATTAATCTTATCAAGCATTTTTTAACAAATTTATTTATTAATTTAAAATGAGTGAAAGAGGGATTGTTACTTCACATCTTCAAAACTGCCTGCGTATATCCGCGCGAAAAGAAATTATGAATCAGTTTAACTCTCTTAAAACTCTGAAACAGTCAAAGAGAAAATCTTGTTTCAGGAACATCCAATGATTTGTGCTGATTTGTTGAAAACATATTAAGGATATATACTGGAGCATATCTGTCCAGGATAGATTTTTTAAACTTTGTCTTTAACATATTCATCTAATAAAAACTTACTGTTGAACCACAGAAACAATGCCTACACCGACAAAAGGAAAAAATAATTCAGTGTGTTCCGTGGTAAAAAATTAAAATCAAAAACATTAACCACTGAATACACTGAACACACGGACAAAAGAACTTCGTGGTGATTGCATTTCTTTATAAAGACAACCTCATTTTCAATAATGTGACAGCATTCAATAAAACCAAAGTGTTAAGCCGTATCAAAACCTGTGTTTTTAAATATCTTGGACGGCAATGAAATAATATATAAAACAATTAAAGAGCATATAAAAAAATTGCAAAGCAAAAATGTGTCGGGTTTTTGAACACTTTTTGTTCTAATATTTCAATAAGTTAGTGAAACAGGAGTAAAAGTGTCTGAAAATTGTACACTTTTACTCTTTAAGTGAATTGTCAAAAACAGGCAATTTCTTTCCTGTATTTCTGAATAATCATTATATTACAATGATTTATTGTAAATTAAAAAAAATAAATAATATATGGCACGGATTTTGCTTATCTGTTTATCAGGAAAGAAAAACTTTTGTAATCGTATAAATTTATTAAAAGGAGGCAGTAATTATGAAGAAAATGTTGATGGTTATGTTGGTTGTCTTTGGAATTGTCGCTTTATCGTCATCGGCAAATGCAATTCTTGTAACGCCTACATCAGATGGTAATGCTCTTGCAACAAGTATTCTTGGCTCGGGTATTAGCATATCTGGTCTTTCATATATAGGTGGTACTAATCAGGCAGGCGTTTTTACACATGGCATAGCTTCCGGAATTGGAATAGACGGAGGCATCCTTCTTACAAGCGGTGACGCAACTCTTGTAGATAACACAAACACTTCTGATAGTAGCACAGGTACGACCGGTACCGGAGGTGATGCAGACCTCAACGCTATAATTGGCGGAACAACATATGACAGGAATGTTCTTGAATTCGATTTTACCAGCACGGGAGGCGACCTGTTTTTCAACTATGCCTTTGCCTCAGAAGAGTATAATGAATATACTAACTCACAATTCAATGATGTTTTTGCTTTTCTTCTTGACAGCGTTAACATTGCACTTATTCCGGGAACATCCACTGCAGTTGCGATTAACACCGTAAACGGCGGGAATCCTTTAGGTACCGGCGCAAGTCATCCTGAATATTTCAACAATAATGACCTTAATGACGGCGGACCTTTTTTCAGCATTGAATATGACGGGTTTACCGATGTTTTCACGGCAAAGGCATTAGGACTTTCAGCAGGCACCCATCATATAAAACTTGCAATTGCCGACACTTCTGATTCAATACTTGATTCAGGAGTTTTTATTCAGGGCGGAAGTTTCTCAGACCAGGAAACTCCGAAAGATCCTGTCCCCGAACCTTCAACATTGATTCTTCTTGGTGCAGGACTCCTTGGTCTTGGATTCTGGAGAAAAAGCAACTAATTTTAAGAGCACTTATTAAAGAAAATCTAAAAGACTCCCGGAGGTATTCTCGGGAGTCTTTTTTTATTTCTATTTTTTTTCAACATACCTGTCCAAAAAATACATTTTGGAATTATTTATTCATATTATCAAAACATCTTTCTACCACGAAGTTCACGAAGACCAGGACGATTTTTGCTGCTCAACCAAAAAGTCCGAAAGGAATGATTTATCTTTTGTATGTCATCTTCCAGCTTGACCGGGAGATCCAGCAAAACTACTTCTGGCAGATTGTATCTTCTTTTATTAAAAGATTATAAATGGCATCCGCAATAATTTGATGTCCTTCAGAGTTTGGATGCTTGTCTGTTTTAAGTATCCAGAGTTTTGAAGGATCCTGACCCTTAAAAAAGGGAAGCAAATTTAGAATTAGAAATTCATTTCTCCGTGTTTCATTGAGCACCCGGTTATCAATACCCCTGAAAGGATATCCATCACCAAAATCAGTCATCGATGGAATAAGCATAAATAGAATCTTAAAATTCTTCTCATCAGATATTTTTCTGAATTCATGGAATTCCTTCTTCCGTTCTTTCCATAATTCTGAATTATCACTGTAATTGGTTGCCAATTCCTGCGTATAAGATACTTTCCTTCGCGATTGTCTGATTCGTTCATAAATTAATCTGAAGAGATGACTGTGTTTGTAAAAAAAACCTTTCATTGAAAACTCAAGGTCGCGGGATATATCAACGGGAGGAAAAATATCATTATTGTAATAGGCAAGAATCACAAAATCCGGTTTGTATTTTAATACCTTGGTTTTTAATACTTCCAGTTCCTGTGAGGTATTATAGGCGGGAACGCCAAAGTTAATGACTTCAACATTTTTTCTGTCGCAGAGAGAATGTAGCGATTCTTCAAGACGTTCGGAAAAAGTTTCTTCCTGCCCTACACCTATTCCGAAGGTGATTGAGTCTCCGAGTATTGCTATCCGATAGACACCTTCTGCTTTTTCTATAGGATAGGATTCATCCCTGAATCCTTCCTCATTTGTTTTAACGGAAACAAACTTGGAAACACCTTCCGCGTTCGGTTTGAGCTCATAGACAATTTTCTTATTATCTGAAAGTCTGAGCAGACCTGTCATAGTTATGGGCACGACAGTTGATACTTTTCCTGTAATAGTGTTTTTAAAGCCGTAATAGTAGACGCGGACTCCTGCTTCGAGGCAGAAAAATGTTATGAAAAGCGAAGTAAATAAAATTAAAAAATTAAGGGATATAATCTTTTTTTTGTTCATTGCCATTCTTTAAAATATAATACATTATAAACTTTATATGTGTTCGAGTGGTCAATAAATTTTCATAAAGAAAAAAGCGAAATATACAATGCAATCTGAAACAGGCAATAATCCTTTTCGAAAAATATTCAGATATCTTTTCAGGGGCAGACGCTTTTTTCAGCCCCTCTTTGAAAGATTAAACTGGTTATCATTCTATGGACTTAATATCGGAGGCGGTTCGCTTCTTGAAGACAGCGGTGAATTATACGTTATAGACTTTTTTTCAAAGCAGGTATCGGCGAATGATAAGGCAGTCATTTTTGATGTTGGCGCTCATTTCGGAGAATACGCGACGGCATTAATAGAAAACCTTAACGAAGCTGATATTTATTGTTTTGAACCTGGTAAAAAAACATTCCAATCATTAAGTGAGAATCTTGAAAATTACAATAATGTGAAGCTTTTCAATTATGGATTTGGAGAAAGGGAAGAAGAAGTCACTCTATTTGCCGATTCTGAAACTTCAGGGTCTGCTTCAGTGTATGAAAACTGCTTTGACCATATCGGATTACCGTCGAAACCTATTGATACCATTCATCTGAAATCATTAGATAAATTCTGTAAAGAAAATATGATTGAACATATCAATTTTTTGAAGCTCGATGTAGAGGGACATGAATACAGAGTCTTGCTTGGCGCAAAGGAGTTGATTGAGTCGGATTCAATTGATTTTATACAGTTTGAATTCGGTCCCTGCAATATCGTTTCAAGAACTTTTTTAAAGGACTTTTTTGGTCTGCTCGGAGATAGATACGATATTTACAGAATTTTAAGAGATGGTCTGTCATGGATTAAAATTTATCATTCAAGAAACGAAGCTTTCATAACAACCAACTATCTGGCAATATCAAAAAGACTGAATATCAATTCCGGTAATAACTAACTTTTTATTTCTAAAGACAACTCAATATTTTCTGCAGACAAATATATCTCCGCCGAAAATTCCGCTTTCCGGATTGTCCACGAGATGAAATTTGACTTCGAAACCGACATTTTTGAGCTCATCGTGAATTTCCCGTCCAAATACGCGGTATGCAAGAATCTTTCCCCTTATGGCATCTCCATGATATTGCGGCTTTTCAAGGAAAACATCTTCATTAGTGCTTGTGTCAACGAGTATCCTGTGTTTTTTTATATTATCGTTATAGGGAACGGTAAAAATATAGTAACCTCCTTTTTTGAGACATCTGTGGATTTCCCTGTGCGCTGATTTATAGTCTCTCACGTGCTCTATCACTTCGGAGGTTATGATGATGTCAAACCTTTCGGAATCGAAGGTAATCTTTTCAAGGTCAATGTTATAAACATTGCTATAAAGGTTGATGCCCATTTCTTTATCCGGAAGATACTTCGATGTTATATATTCCGGAAGGCGCGAAAGTCGCTGAGAAATGGGAGAATAGTCTTCAGTGTCGAGGATATCGATATGCCTGCCCGAATCAGCCAGTTTTTCAATGGAGTTTATTTTACCGTCATTTGTAAGAGTGTTTACGGCATTTAAAAGCGCGTGAGCAATTGTACGCCTTCTCATTGTTGCTCCGCAGTTTGTGCACGACAAAGTTTCACGGTATTTATGAGTTTTAGAAAGAAAATCATTCTTTAAAGAAGGGAAAGAGTAAACCATCATTGTCTTCGTGTCGCAAACATTGCAGAAAATCTCCCTTTTTCTAAAAGCGAGAAAGGTACGGACATTGTCTCCATTGATATGATTAAAAAAAGAAGCGGGATGGAGAAGTATGTCTAAGGCAGACCAGGCGAGTATTCTTCTGCGGGAATGACGGGGAAATAGAGTGAGAAGTAACTTGTTGTCTCTCAGCTTTTCACCTGAAACTCGCATTGTTTTTTTCTTAATTTAGAATTTTGTGTTTTGTTTTAATCTAAAAATGTTAATCACTAAAGCGCAAATTAATGGTAAAATTATTTTCCTATAAGAAAATTGATAAATAAAGCATTTAAATGAATATATGAAACCATTAATGGCTAAAAGATTTAGGGCGTGGAATCAAAGACCTGAGATGCCGACTATCTTTTGCAGTTTATGATTCCAAAAACTGTCAGTGAAAATATAATGAGACACGGATATGCGCCAATTAAAGACTGAACCCGAGAAGGAAAATTTATGCCAATGAAAGAGGAAGAAAAAAATATTTTA
>CAZJVM010000030.1:3905-32566 GCA_964549305.1 uncultured bacterium | reverse complement strand
CTGCTGTAAACAGAAACAGTCGTAATGGTTGTGCTGCTCCCCGATGAGCTGCTGTAAGTCTTTTTAGTGAATTGTTTTCCCGATGTACCCTCCGCCACAGGTGCCAAATCAATTGTTGCATTTGCCGCAAACGCGCTGAAAACAAAAATTAGAACTATGAAACTTATTGAAAAAATATTCTTCATTATTTAGCCTCCCAAATTAATTTCTGAAAGTTTCTCTAACGACCTATCAGATATATGCACTTTCTGTGCCAAAAAAAACGCAACTATCAAAAAAATTAATAACTTATTGAAATATTGGAGAATATTATTGATATTTCTTTTTATAATTTTATGTATGAAAAGCCCGAAACCTTTTTTTTGTCTAAAAAATCGACACTTTTAATTGTGTTATTTAATATTTTAATCTATTTATAGAGATAATGTCCTTATAAATCAATAAGTTAGAAATATAAGGGTTTACTTTAAAAGTGTTCAATTTTCCGACATATTGAGGCTTGCTTTTGAGATGGCGTTACTCCCTTGTTTTTAAAAAAAATTTTATTTTGCCGTTGATTTTTAAACTTTCTGCAGTTACGATTAAACTATATATGGCGTCGGGCTTTTTCAGGGAATAATAATGTTTAAAAACAATATCTTAAAAAACTTTCTTTTTACTACCTTCATATTGATTTTTCTATTCCTTCTCATTGAGGCAGGTTTCAGGGGATATGATTTTATAGGCCGAAACAAAAAGAGTGGGGAAAAAATAAGCTTTTCAGAAGACCCTCCTGATATTTACGTGAATGACGCCTTTACCGGATATAAATTCAGGCCTAACCTGAATCTGCTTTTTCACGGAGAAACACTAAAAACCAACAGAGACGGATTCAGGGAGGAAGATTTAGAGAAAAAAAGAGACGGAGAAACAAGAATCGCTTTTGTAGGTGACTCATTCACATTTGGATGGAATGTTGAAAGTTATGAAACATTCTCCGAGCAGACGGAGAAGATTTTAAATGGTGAGGGAAATGAGCAACTGATCACTTCTGTAAATTTCGGAATTCCCGGATTCGGGACGGACCAGGAACTTGCCGTTTTTGAAAAATATCTTCCTTCATACGAACCCGATATTGTCATTCTCTGCTTTTATATGGGGAATGACATTACTGACAACATTATAGGGGGAGTGAAGCGTAAAGAGGTAAAGGATGGTTATCTCTTCGATAATTATCTTGCGGGGATAAAAAGGGGAAATATGAAAATTTCCGATAAATTCCTGGAGTTTGTCTCGCGGTACAGTAGTTTCTTTTCATTTATCAGAAAACGCTATGAAATCCTAAAACTGAAACTTGGAAGCAGAAAAGCTGTTAACCCCTATTATATTCTCGAAGTGAAACAGCTTGATATTTTTAAAAAAAATTATGAACCTGTAACGGAAAAGGGAATAAAATTAACGCAGGATATATTTCTAAAATTCAAAGAAAAGTGTAAAACGAAAAATTATCGTTTTGCGATTATGATTATCCCCGCGTACTATCAGCTTTTTCCCCTGAGCTGGCAAAATTATCTTAAAACTTTCGGGCTTTCAAAGGATGATTACGATGCCTTGAAACCCAACAGGGTTTTAAGCGATTTCCTGAGCAAAAATGATATTCCTTTTATTGATATGACTGAAAGATTTAACGGTTTGAGCAAAGAGGGAAAGTGGGATATTTTTTACGAAGGTCATTGGAATAAAAAAGGCAACGGACTTGCCGCGGGATTTCTCGCGGACTTCTTAAGAGATACTTTTCCTCTTTCAAACGGTAAATCCTGATTTCTAAATTTTCCGGAGATGGTTAATTTCTTGAGGGGGGGGAGAGAAAAGATGATTAAGAAAAATTCAGATTTATCCGCTATTATGGATTTATCAGTAGCATTTCAGAAGTCCGCCATACTCCAATCGGCAGTAAAACTTGAAATATTTTCGAGACTGGAAAAAAGAGGGAAAACATCTTCTCTCCTTGCAAGTGAGATGGGTTCCGACGAAAGAGGGCTTTCCATACTCCTTGATGCCTTGGCGGGAATGAATTTTCTGATTAAGAGAGGGAAAAAATACTTCAATTCTCCCGATGCCGAAAAATTTCTCGTTAAAGGCTCCGAACATTATTATGGTAATATGATAGAGTTTGATGCTCTTCAGTGGTCTTTCTGGGATAAGCTTTCCGATTCCGTTAAAAGCGGAAAGCCGGCAAGGACACCCGATATGTTTCAAAATAATGAAGAGGAAACTGAAAAGTTCATAATGGGTATGCACAGCATTGCCATGGCGCGTGGAAACGCGCAATATCTTGCACAAAAAATCGATTTGAAAAACTGCGGATGGCTAATAGACATAGGTGGCGGGCCGGGGACGTTTTCAGTGGCATTCTGCCGTGAAAATCCGAAGCTTCGGGCAACGGTTTTTGATTTTCCCGGTACTCTAAAAATTGCGAAGAAGGTTATTGAACAATTTGTTATGGAAGACAGGATTGACCTTCTGCCCGGTGATTTTAACAAAGATAACCTTCCAACGGGTTTTGACGCGGCGTTTCTCTCAAATATTATACATTCCGAGAGTGCGGAGAAGAATGTCGCTCTTATGAAAAAAATATATGATTCCATGAATCCCGGAGGAATGATAATTATAAAAGACCATATACTTGATAACAGCGGGACAAAACCCCCCGATGCGGCAATATTCTCAACGGTTATGCTGCTTTTTACACAGGGCAGGTCCTACCGTTTTATAGAAGTGAGCGATTGGCTCAAGCAGGCAGGTTTTAAAAAGATATCGCTTTTCGACCCCGGACCTCCGGTATTTTCTCAGATTATAACAGCGAGAAAGAGTTTAAAATAAGTTTTTAAAAAACTTGTCAGATTGATTATAATCAGCTATATAGTATCGAGTGAGCACTCAATTTAATGATTTTGTCTATACGGAGGTATGAAAAGTGAATATAAATTGCACTGCGATTGTAGAAGAAAAGCTTTCTGAAAGAAATTTCCCGTTGGAAGAGATCACAGGCATAGATGCCGACCTTCTCGAAAAAACCGTTCCTAATCCAGACGGCGGAAATTATACGAGTTACACCTGGCTGAGAAAGAGCGATAAGTTCAGAAAAATTTGCCTCGGCAAAGGCGGAAACGATGATATCGGGTACGGTTACGCGGGAACGATTTTTTCAGATGTAAAGTATGATTTGCCAATCTTTGCTTACGATATCAGGGAAATCAAAGGGCGCATTCTCATTGTCCTCGATATAAAGCCCGTTTTGAGAACAGATGAATATGTAAAGAAATATGTAGACCCCTTAAAAGATTTGCAATCCTGTTACACCGATTTGGAAAACAAACACCTGAAAGCCACCTGGACTGCCGAATTTAGGTCAGGATACGGGATTCATTGCATGGCGGAAACGGAAAAGGAAGAAAGAGTTAAGGAAGCGTTTATAAAATATCTCGAATTATATCTGGATTTTGCTCAAAAGGCGCAACCCGTATCGGATGAGACAAGGTCTAAAATAAAAGAGTTTATGAATTACTATACAGCGATTTATAAGGAAAAAGACCCCGGCGCAATCCACACTATCAGGCTTTTCGGAGAAGATTGGGCGAAAAGGCATCTCGATATACTTTTTTAGATATGTCTTTTGTCGAATACAGTTTTATTCCATTAGCAGATTGCTTTCGGAAAAAACCATATATATTCCGAAAGCGATAATCAGAAGCCCGCTTATTCTGTTTATCATTACTTCGTACTTCTCATCGCTAAGGTTTTTAAAAAAACCGGTGGCTTTGCCTATCAGGTAGGATATTACAAAAAGGACGACGGAAGTCGACAGCGCGTAAGCAAGAAATATAATCGTTCCCGTGAATACGCTTTTTGAGATGAGCGCGTAAGAGTACATAATGCTTGCCGTAGGGCAGGGAAGAATCATATTGACAAACCCTATGGAAAACATACCCCACTGCACGCCGTGTTTAAATTTTTTACTGCTTTCCTTTTCTGCCTCTTCGGCGTGTCCGCTCAATGCAAGCTTCGCGCGCTCTTCCATATCGTGCTCTTTTTCATCTTCAAAGTGAAGAAGTTCGGGTTTTACAATCATTGTTAATCCGAGAATCATAAGTATTATTGCTGTAACAATCCCAAAATATGTATCCCATGCCTCAGGCACCACATTTCCTACAAGCCCCAGTAAAGCGCCGAGAAAAACGCAGGCAATTATTGATCCGAGACAGAAAAAAGTACATATGGTGAGAGCTTTTTTAAGGCTTTTGGATGAAATGCAAAAAGGTGCCAAAATGGGCCACGAATGTCCGCAGGGCGAAATTCCATGTAAAAATCCAAGCATAACGGATGCCTGAAGAGCGACAAAAAAGGTCAGATTGGAAGTGTCGATATCCATTTAAAAATCCCCCCCAGGCAGTGAAAATTATAAGTTAATTGTCAAATTATCAGGAATCTAAATATTAGATTAAAATATTTTGTCAATAAAATATGAATGTCTGTTCAATTGAATAACCTTAATCTGCTTTCCGGATTGAAGAAGAAATGAAAAACAAAAAAACAGAAAGGAGATATCAATTCTCCTTTCTGTCTTGATTTACTTTAATGAACAGTTATTTATTCATCCTCTTTTGCGGAAACTATTGTTACCGGTTCGACCGGTACATTTTGAAAGGGTCCTACTGTTGTCGTTTTAACCTTTGCGATTTCGTCAACGATATCCATTCCCTTTGTAACCTTGCCGAAAACCGCGTAACCGAATCCACGAGGTGTTTCGTCCCTGTGATTTAGAAAATCGTTGTCAACGAGATTTATAAAAAACTGCGATGTGGCGCTGTCCACTTCCTGCGTCCTTGCCATGGCAAGAGTACCACGGTCATTTTTTAATCCGTTGCCCGCCTCGTTTTTAATAGAGGCATTCGGTTTTTTTTGAAGCATCTTGGCCGAAAAACCACCGCCCTGAATCATAAAACCCGGCATTACCCTGTGAAAAATAAGACCGCTGTAATAATTGGCATTGACATAAGATAAAAAATTCTCAACGGATTTCGGAGCTTTTTCCGTATAAAGTTCAATTTCTATATCGCCAAGTGTCGTTTTCATAATTACCACTGGATTCTCCTTTTTTTCAGTTTTCTTTTCTTCAGCGTTACCCACATAAGTAAAATGGGCCATAAAGAGAAACAAAACCGGAATCAACAGCGCCCGAAAATGCAATTCCCTTTTTCTCTTTACCGACATATTTATTCTCCTTTTTAAAATATGGTTAAAATCAAGTCTGACAAAGTAATAAATTTTCTGTCTGAAAGTCAATAGCCATAAGGAAAATAAAATCTTTGCCGGAATAAATTGTTGTTGACTTTCCCCCTGTTTTAAAGTTACTAATAGCGCGTTTTTTTAACCGAGGCGAGGTGTTCAAATGAAACTTAAGCTTGGTCTTCCGAAGGGAAGCCTTCAGGAATCTACATTTAAGGTATTCAGAAAAGCCGGATTCAATATTTCCGTATCTTCAAGGTCTTATGTGCCTTATATTGACGACCCTGAAATAGAGTGTCTTCTCATAAGGGCTCAGGAGATGGCAAAATATGTTCAGGACGGAGTGCTCGACGCGGGAATTACCGGTAAGGACTGGATAATGGAGCAGGGCGCGAAGGTTGTGGATGTGGCTGACCTGTATTATGCCAAAGGAGGACTTCGTCCCGTAAAATGGGTTGTCGCCGTGCCCAATGATTCGCCCGTTAAAAAAGTATCCGATCTCAGGGGAAAAAGAATCGCGACGGAACTTCTCAATTTCACGAAGAAATATTTCAAGAGCAAAAAAATTGACTGTGATATAGAGTTTTCATGGGGCGCAACGGAAGTAAAAGCGCCAAAACTTGCCGATGCCATAGTTGAAATCACGGAAACAGGCTCATCGCTCAGGGCAAACAACCTGAGGATAGTGGAAACAATTCTTGAATCGACGACAAAGCTTATTGCCAACAAGGAATCCTGGAAAAAAACGAAAACAAGAAAAAAAATAGAGGACATCTCACTGCTCCTTCAGGCTGCCCTGAACGCAGAGGGAAAAGTCGGTCTCAAAATGAATGTGGAGAAGAAAAACCTTAAAAGAATCACATCGCTTATTCCCGCTCTTCACGCCCCCACGATTTCATCCCTTTTCGATGAAAAGTGGATTGCAATTGAAGTCATAATCGACGAGAAAGTTGTCCGCGACATTATTCCGAAACTGAAAAGTGCCGGCGCTACGGGTATAGTCGAATATCCCCTTAACAAACTCATCATCTAAAAGTTATTTCCGTTTTTTTCGTTAAGAAATATCCTGAAGCGAAATGTCATTTTTAATTTACAACTCCTAAACCTTCATCTTGAAGAGTGGGCATATAATTAGATAAAATAAGAATCTAAATAATTTTTTTTTCAGAAAAAAATTATTAATAGAATCTTTTACTCCTCTTGTGTATAGTATTTTTTTAGAAGATATATTGATAAGGTAAAATATTCTTAATTTTCGCAGGGGATTTATCTTATGTCGGTATTCATGGAGTGGTTGGGACGAAGAGTTACTCTTTCCCTCGAAGAGATGGGGAGGGTAATACTTTTCTTTTTAAAATTCATTCAGTGGATGTTCAGGCCTCCGTTCAAGTTTTTTAATATGCTTAAACAGATGGAGGTAATCGGCGTTAATTCCGTACTCGTGGTAATCCTCACAGGTTTTTTCACCGGCGCGGTTTTTTCCCTTCAGACATACAGGGGGTTTCATCAGTTCAACGCGGAATATCTTGTGGGATACGTTGTGGCGCTCGCTCTGTCAAGAGAACTTGGCCCTGTGCTTACGGGATTGATGGTTACCGGAAGGGCAGGTTCGCTCATTGCGGCGGAAATCGGCACGATGAAAGTGACCGAGCAGGTTGACGCAATGGAAGTAATGGCAGTCAACCCTTTTCAATATCTCATTGTACCGCGTATAATCGCGGGTCTCATAGTACTACCCTTACTGACAGTGATAGCGGATTTTATCGGGATTTTAGGAGGATTTGTCGTTACCGTAAAATTTCTCGGTCAGAGTTCCGTTGTCTACTGGGCGGGGATTCGTGATAATCTCCAGTTTTCCGACCTTATGCAGGGGCTTTATAAAGCGGGGTTTTTCGGAATGATTCTCACCCTTGTTGGGTGCTACAAGGGTTATTTTACTCAGGGTGGAGCAGAGGGAGTCGGAAAAGCGACGACAAGCGCTGTTGTCGTTGCCTCTGTTTTGATACTTATTTCAGATTACATTTTAACAACCCTTTTCTTCTCGTAATGGAAACTGAAACAAATTATTACAGGGAAATCGAAAATTATCTTGTCTCAAAAAGGGGAAGAGGGCTTTTGATAAGCACTTCCGATTACAAAGTTATGAAGAAGTGGGAAAAAGACGGTATACCCCTTGAAGTGATAAAAAAAGGGATAGAGCTGACAATAGACGGGATAAATTTTTCAAAAAGAAATAAGGTAAACGGAATTGTAACATTGTCATCGTGCAACAGAAAAGTTCAGAAACTTTGGCGGGAGCAGTGCGACGCGAAAAAAGGATCGCAGGATGAATGGATGCAACCGGAAAGTGACGCATTGAAACGCTCTTTGGCTGAGGATGTAGCTTCCATGCTCAGAGAAATTGAAAAGAACAAAAGTTCCGAATGGGTTTCACCGCGAATTCGTGAAGCAGTGGAGGGATTTTGCGGGAAACTTCAGGAATTGATTGGGACAAAGAGGGGAAAGAGCGTCGAAGACGATGAAGAGCGCTATGAAGAGCTCGAAGAGTTGAGAGAAGAATCATTCGAAAAAATAATATCCCTTCTCTCCAAAGAGGAAAAGAAATCCTTTCTTGTAAGATGGGAAAAAAATTTGAAGAGAATAAAACAAACTGCTGGCAAAAATGAGTTTGAAAAAACCTGCAAAGAGCTTTTGAAGATATCAATTGCGGAAAAACTCGGGGTATGAATGCAATGCCGTCAGATGAGATAAAAGAGAGCAACGACACTTGTCCGGAATGTCTCGGAACGGGCTGGATTCCCGTTGAGGAAAACGGCGCCGAGAAGGTCAAAAGGTGCTCCTGTTTTAACGGGATGCTGCGAAGCAAAATAATTAAGTCAAGCAATGTTCCAAAAAGATATGATGAATGCACTCTTGAAAACTATGAAACCCATAATTCAAGCCAGCGCGCCGCACTGAAAATTGCTGAAAAATTCACATCGGGATTTCCCGGTTATGATGTGGGTATTTTTTTTGTGGGACCCTGCGGTGTGGGGAAAACTCATCTTTCTGTGGCGATACTCAGGTATCTTATGGAGAAGAAACTCATAGACGGCATATTTTATGACTTCTGGGAACTGCTGAAATCCATACAGAGTACTTACAGCGCGAGTTCCTCCCTTAGCGAATCACAGGTCATATCTCCGGTTGTGGAAAAGGAGATTGTAGTGCTCGATGACTTAGGCGCGCAGAAGGTTACCGATTGGAGAAGAGACATTCTCACATACATTCTGAATAAAAGATATAACGAGAGAAAGACAACTATTCTTTCTTCCAACTGGCGCATTTCTGCGGGCAAAGAGTCTGATATGGAAGAGACGCTTGAAGACAGAATAGGAACAAGACTAATTTCCCGGATTTTTGAAATGTGTCGTGTTGTGGAAATTGACGGAAAAGATTATAGAAAGTCATATAAGCAGGACGGATACAGGCATCTTCTGAGGTGATGAAAAAATGATTGAGATGCGCAATGTAAGCAAGTCTTTTGACGGAAAAAAAGTTCTCGAAGATATAAATCTTACAATCGGGGACGGAAGCACTACTGTAATCATTGGCGGAAGCGGACAGGGCAAGAGCGTAATTTTGAAACACATCATAGGGCTTTTGAAGCCCGACGAAGGGGCGGTTTTATACAACGGGAAAGATATTTCCAAAATATCGGAAATGGAATTAAATGAGGTGAGAAAGGAATTCGGATTTCTTTTTCAATTTGCGGCGCTTTTCGATTCGATGACAGTTGAGGAGAATGTGGCATTTCCCCTGAAGGAAAACACTAAGATGAGCAAAAGTGAGATTGATGGCATAGTCAGGGAAAGACTCCTCGATGTTGGGCTAAAAGATGTTGAAAAGAAGATGCCCTCTGAGCTTTCCGGAGGAATGCAGAGAAGAGTCGGTCTTGCAAGGGCGCTTGCAATGTCGCCAAAGACAATTATTTACGATGAGCCGACAACAGGGCTTGACCCCATATTGTCAGATACAATCAATACGCTCATCAGGGACACACAGAAAAAATTCGGAGTGACATCGATAGTATCAAGCCACGACATTCCGGGGCTTTATAAAATAGCCGATAAAGTGGCGCTTCTTCACGACAGAAAGATTCATTTTGTCGGCACCATCGATGAATTGAAGAATTGCAAAGATGAATATGTCATTCAGTTTCTAAGCGGGTCTTCTGAGGGTCCCGTAAAGGTTATATGAATATAAATTCCGGGAGAATAATATGGATAATAAAAGATTAAGCGTTGAAGCAAAAGTCGGGCTTTTCACTCTTACTGTCATCATTCTGCTGGTATGGCTTTCTATGCAGTTTGGAGATGTGAAGTGGCTTAAGGCAAAGGGCTATATTTTAAAATCAGAGCTCGAAAATGTAGCGGGACTTGAAAAGGAGTCTCCCGTAAAGATGGCAGGAGTGAGAGTCGGCAGAGTCGAGGATATGCATATTGACGGCGGGAAAGCGCATGTGGCGCTGAGGATAGACGACGGAGTGCAGATTCACGAAGGCGCCAGGGTTTCCGTTAAATCTGACAGTCTGCTCGGGCAAAAATATCTTGATATTGGTTTCGGCGATACGCAGAAAGAGCTTTTGGCAAATGGAGATTCTCTCGGCGAGGGAATGACTGCCGCGGACATTGACAACCTTATCGAACAGCTTACGAATGTTGCCAGGGGGCTTAACGAGGTCGTTACTGAAAATTCCAACAATATAAATGTGATGCTCGGCAACTTAAAGGATTCCACTGACATGCTTCAGCGGATATTGAGCGAAAATGAAGGAGCGATTTCAAACGCTATTTCCAATATAGACGGATTTTCCAAAAAATTGAACACCATACTTACTGAAAATAAGGATTCCGTTTCCAATGCCATAAACAATTTTGAACAGTTTTCCGCCAATCTCAATGAAAAGGGTCCTGTCGTGATGGATAAATTTTCAAAACTCGGCGACAATCTTGACGGAATGATTGAGGAAAACCGGCAGAATCTTAAAGATACGATTGTAAAGGTTAAGGAAACATCGGATAACCTTAACAAGATACTCGTCAAGGTAAACAAGGGAGAGGGAACTCTCGGGAAACTTGTCAATGATGATGAGCTTTATGATACGGCGAAAAAGTCTCTCAAGGATTTGGGAGATTCTGCTGAGCAGGCAAGCGAACTTTCGCCTATTTCAACATTCATAAGCTCTCTCGTTTTTCTATTTTAGCCATTTCAAATGAGAAAGAGCTTTTTAATAATTCTTCTGCTTTCACTGCTGTTTCAGATACAGCCGTTTTTCGATTGCTATGGCGAAGAATCGTTGAAGTCGGAAACCAATATAGGTCCTTTTGTAACGGTTTCCGAACTTGACGGAAAAAAAGGATTCAGAATTCTTCCGCTTTTCGGATACGAAAAAGATGAAGCGAAGAATACATTCAGCCTCGACATACTGTGGCCCATAGCAAACTACAGCAGGCAGAAGGAGAAAACTCAGCTTCGCGTTCTTCCCTTTATTTACTTCAAGAAGGATATGGAGCGCGAATGGGACAGGGAAAAGTATCTGTATGTTCTTCCCTTTTATATCTCCTCTGAAAAGAACGACAAAAAGACGCTGGCATTATTCCCTTTTTACGGTCATTTGGAAAATTGGTTAGGCTTTGAATCCTATGATTTCATAATGTTTCCCTTCTATTCGTCATCAAAGGATAATGAAGAGAAATCCTACAATTTCTGCTGGCCCTTCTTCAATTATTCCTTTTCGCAGGGAAAAAGGTATTACAGAATATGGCCCTTTTACGGAAGAAAATTTCTCGCGGGAGAATATGAAAGAGAGTTTATTTTATGGCCCTTTTACAACCGCCATAAATTTTTCAAAGATGACGGCACTGTTGACAGGGAAAGACTTCTTATATTTCCCTTTTACGGACATTTCAGCTCGGATTCCGCGCAGACCAAACTCTTTATGTTTCCTCTTTATATGGCGCAGAAGAAACTCAAGGATGATTATTTCAGATATGACGCATTGTGGCCCTTTCTCTCCTATGCAAGGGGCGGAAAAAGAAAAGTGACGCAGGTTTTTCCCTTGTTTCGCATAGAGGAGAAGGGAGATTCCTTCAGAAACTTTTACTTATGGCCCCTTTTTTGGAAAGGAGATATAAGGGTTTCGGGATACAGGAGAAGATTTTTCAGCTTTGTCCCTCTCTACATCTATAACCGCACGCAGTGGGAAAAAAACGGCACTGACGAAAAGCTTCATAAGGTGTGGCCTCTTTTTTCATACAGGAATGACGGCAACAGCCTCCTTGTGCGCTCTCTGGAAATAATTCCATTTAACGAAAAGGGCAAGTTCGGTGAAAGTTTTTATAAAAATATAGGCGCGCTTTTCTCCCTTTGGGAATATCATAAGAATAGCGAAGAAAACAGCGTAGGGTTTTCCTTTTTAAAGGGGCTTTTCGGTTACGAAAGAAAAGAGGGATTGAAGACTTTTAAGTTTTTTTATTTTCCCGTTTACAAAAGCGGCACGCCGGAGAAGGAAGCCGCGGGGGAATGATATTCCGTAAATACTTGCCTCGGTTTTTTTAGCATATTCTTGCCATGAATGAAGAAGAAATCAGAAAGAGAATCGAATTCCTTAAAAAGGATATAAACCGCCATAACTATCTTTACTATGTTCTCGATGCGCCCGAAGTGCCTGACAGCGAATATGACCGCCTTTTTCGGGAGCTCGAGAATTTGGAGAGGGCGAATCCCCGTCTCGTAACCTCTGATTCGCCCACGCAAAGAGTGGGCGCGGCACCTCTTGACCAATTTCAGAAATCTGTGCACATTTCACGGCTTTTCAGCTTAGATGACGCTTTTTCTGACGGTGAAGCGATGGAATTCGACACACGCGTAAGAAAAACACTTCGCGAAGGCGAAAAATTCAGTTATGTCGCCGAGCCGAAAATAGACGGTCTTGCGGTGAATCTTCTTTACGAAAAAGGAGTGTTTGTCAAAGGCGCAACAAGAGGAGACGGCACAGTAGGCGAAGATATAACTCAAAATCTTAAAACAATAAAATCCCTTGCCCTTAGAATGATTGACTGCGAAATACCGTTTCCTGAAACAATGGAAGCGCGTGGAGAGGTTTATATGGCAAAGGATGAGTTTCGAAAAATAAATGAAGAAAGAAGAGCACGGGGCGAACCGGAATTTGCAAATCCGAGAAATGCCGCGGCAGGTTCGCTGAGACAGCTTGACCCTTCAGTCACTGCATCACGCTCTCTCAATATATTTTTTTACGGAATCGGTTTTTGTAAGGGGATGGAGTTTTCAAACCACTTTGAGGCAATGAACTCAATCAAAAAACTCGGGCTTAGGGTAAATTCCGAAACACGCTTATGCTCAAATATAGGTGAAGTACTCGATTATTTTCGTTGCCTCGGGGAGAAAAGAAACGCTCTTTACTACGAAATAGACGGAGTTGTCGTAAAGGTAAATGAATTATACCTGCAGAAGCGGCTTGGAGAAAAAACAAGGTCTCCCCGATGGGCTTTTGCCATAAAATTCAAACCGGAAGAGGCAATGACTGTCATTGAAGACATTGCCGTGCAGGTCGGACGCACGGGAATTCTCACGCCTGTTGCAAAGCTTTTTCCCGTTAATGTGGGAGGTGTGGAAATATCGAGGGCGACTCTTCACAATCTCGACGAGATACAAAGAAAGGATGTGCGCATAGGTGACACCGTTGCGGTGAGAAGGGCGGGAGACGTTATTCCCGAAGTGGTGAATCCGGTCATATCCAAAAGAAAGGGTGATGAGAAACATTTTGAAATGCCTTCGTGCTGTCCCGAGTGCGGCGCGGGAATTATACGCGACGGCGCCTATTTCAGATGCACGAACATTTCCTGCCCCGCGCAGATAAAAGAGAAAATAAAGCATTTTGCTTCGCGCGGCGCGATGGATATCGAGGGCTTGGGTGATAAACTCGTTGACCGGTTAGTTGAAAAGGGAGTTGTAAATGACATTGCCGATATCTATTCACTTTCAGTGGAAACACTCGAATCCCTTGAGAGAATGGGAAAAAAATCGGCGCAGAATCTTATCGATGCCATTGAGAAAAGCAGGAAATGCGATTTTGCAAGATTTCTCTATTCTCTCGGAATAAAACTTGTGGGAGAATATGTTGCACGACTTCTCGCGGAAAACTACCCTTCAACAGATGAACTAAAAAATCAGAGCGAAGACGAACTGCTTCAAATAGACGGCATAGGCCCTGAAGTAGCGTCTAGCGTCGTGAGTTTTTTCAAGGAAGAGCAAAATATTCGGCTCATTGAAAAAATATGTGATTCCGGAGTCGAGTATCCGAGAACGCGCGTGAGGAAAGAGGGAAAACTTGAGGGAAAGACCTTCGTGTTTACAGGCGCCCTTGAAAAATTTACGAGAGACGAGGCAAAGCGAATGGTCGAAAATGAAGGCGGCAGGGCCGTATCTTCCGTAAGCGGGAAGACCTCATATGTGGTCGCAGGCGAGGATGCGGGATCGAAACTTGAAAAGGCGAAGAGATTGGAAGTAAATGTCATTACGGAAGATGAATTTATAAAGTTGATCGGGGAGTAAAGTTGAAAGGCGAGATAACAATTTTAGGTTCGGGCACATCGCACGGAGTCCCTAAAATCGGATGTAATTGCGAAGTCTGTACATCAAAAGACCCGCGAGACAAAAGAATGCGCTCATCGGTGATAATCAAACTTGAAACGGGAGCTAATATTCTCATAGATACTGCCGTTGACTTGAGGTTCCAGTCGCTGTTAAACGGCATTGACAGGGTAGATGCCGTACTTTTTACCCACTACCACGCCGATCATATCTTCGGGCTCGATGAGTTGAGGCGCTTCAACGAGCTATCGGGGAAGACAATTTCCATTTACGGCACAAAGGAAACCCTTGATGAGATTACAAGTATTTTTTCCTATGTGTTTTCCGGAAGAAATATTCCGGGAGGCGGGATTCCCTCCCTCAAACCCGTGGAAGTGAACAGTCGCGTAGTGGTTGAGGGGATAACATTAGAGCGTCTCGACGGACGCCACGGCATTTTTAATGTTTCGGGATTCAGAGCGAATAATTTCGCCTACTTCACCGATGTGAATTTTATATCCGATGAAACCATGGAGAATATGCGTGGGCTCGATGTCTTGATTTTAGGCGCGTTGCGGGACACTCCCCATCCCACTCATTTTACCATTGACGAAGCCCTTGATGTAGTTAATAAGCTTAAACCGAAGAGGGCTTATTTTACCCATATTTCCCACGAGATAAGCCATAAAAAAATTTCAGGGTATCTTCCGGAAAATGTTTTCCTTGCCTATGACGGATTGAAGATTGAAGTCGATATCTGATTTAAAACTTTACAGTGGGAGGCAGTGTCTGAAGAATCATTACTTCGGGATTTACCCCAGTTTCAAGCCCGTATAGAAATCCTTCGTCTTCGATAAGGTTGAATTCAACCCATCTCCCGCGCCTGAAGAGCATTTTTGTGCGTTCATCTTCCGCGTACTTCTCATTCTTCCTTTTTTCCACTATATGAAAATACGTTTCCACAAAACTTTCCGCCACGCTTTTCGCGAAGGGAAATTCTGACATTGGTAAATCGAAAGCGATTCCCGCAAGCCCTCCCCGTGGTTCGTCACGGTATTTTAGCCAGAATGTTTTTTTGAGGTTTTCCCTCAGGGCGGAGTAGTCTTTTCCGTAATCTGCGCAAATCTGTTTAAACCTGCCCGAAAACAATTCCATATCTTCGTCAAAGCGAATGTAGGGGGAAAGGTCAGTGCCTCCGGCGATTCTTCCTCCTCCGCTTGAACGGTATCTTATGCTTAAAGTCCCTACGGGGACTTTCGGATTCATCATATGTGAGCATATCTCGAATATCTGCATCTTTATTTTGCCTTCACAGTCTTTAAGGTCTGTCATATTTTCAGGAAGTTTGGCGCCGGGATGAATTGTCTTTTCCTTCTCTCCCCTGCAAATGCTTATTTTTTCAAAGACATTTCCCCTGATTATGGTGAGTGTGGTTTTTCCGCTTTCTCTTTCATAGATCTTTTTTTTATGATTATCACTGCTTTCGATGGAAAAAACTTTTGAAAGCGCCTCATCTCTTAAACGGTCGAAAAGTTCCTTTGTTTTTTTGTTGTCATCGTTCATCTTATTCCGCTTCCTTTCAACAATAAAAATGCCTCAAGGTTTAATGGAGAATCCATCAAAGCGACTTGTCTTTCAATTCATCGATTACATCCCCGAGTCCGAGACCTTTAAGCGATTCCTTTTTCAGGTATCCCGTTTCAACATCCCATTGGCGAAGTTCGTAATACTCATCCCTGATTTTTTGAAAGTCGCTTCGGCAGAGAGTTTTTCCTCTCCTTGATATTACCTTGTCGCCTTTCGCAGGTAAAAGAAGTTCGGGATTTCTCATTCCGAAACCGTCGGGAGATTTTTCAAGTTTTTCGTCAAAGATGAAATCAGGAAGAATGTCCTCCTCTTTCCCCTTTCTGCCTTCTCTTAGGAAAATTGCCCTGTTTAGATTGAAAATTCTTTCCCCTGCCTTCAAAAGCTCGCCTTCGTCTGTTTCCACTCCCGTAACAGCGGAAAAGAGCCTGCTTTCAAGGGAAGGGTCGCCGACGCGGTCTTCCGCAGTCACATCGTCGTAAAGGGGCCACGCGAAATCACAGAGTATGAGGGATTCCTTTGCGTACTGGCGGTTTTGGATTGTTACTGTTGCAAGGGCCTTCCCGTCAGTTGTAGCTGAATTGACCGATTCTTCGCTTCCCCAAAATCTCTTTCCGATTTTCCTCAGTACCTGCGTTGACACATATGATTTTTCACCGCTTGAAGCGTGCCAAAGTGCCCACTTGGTGAATGGCTCGCTTATTTCGTGAAGCTCGGTGATAAAGGGTCTCGGCTCGACTGCGTAAATCATTGCGGATTTGCTGAATACCCTCGGTCCGTACGCGATTGCGCGCCCCGTTGATGTTAACCGCCTCGCGGTGATTTCCCGCGATTGCGAGCCAAATTCCCGCGATGCCCTCAGGGCGCCTTCTGCGAGAATGTTGCCGAATCCGTGCCTCGAGGAAATCATTTTTACAATTGCTTCGAAAAATTCGATACTTCCCATCTTTGAAAGGGGCAGGCCTGTTTCCTTTTCTCCGAGTATTCCTTTTTCGATGCATCCGTCAAGCCAGAGAAGAATGTGGACAATTTCCATTACGCAGATAGAGTAATCATTGGCAATGGTTGCCGCTGAAAAGCTTGCATCGGTGGACTTCCCGTGAAGGCGCGTATCCCACGAGTAATAAAACATTCCTGTCTGGCATTTTCGTATGTCTTCCGCTCCTGATTCCCTTTTCTGAAGCGAGCGGTTGCATCCGCGCGGACATCCCATACAATGGGTTTTCTTCACGACTTTGGTGCCGGGCAGAATTATGGGAGTCTCTCTTATGTCGTGATATCCCTTCCCGGTCATTTGAGATATTTTTTCACGTATCGTTTTTATTCTATCGGGATGCGCGGTGTTGACTTTGCCCGTGCCTTTGACGGCGATTGCCTTGAGGTTTTTTGAACCCATAACGGCGCCGTAACCCATTGACGCGCTTCCGGCAAGGTCGGTAAAAATCGTGCTTATGCGAACGAGATTTTCCGCCGCGGGACCGATTGAAATTATGCTTGTCTTTTCGCCCGATTCACTCTTTAGGATTGTCCGGGTTTCGCTGTTTGTCCTTCCCCATAGATGGGGGGCAATTCTGATTTCAGCTCTTTCGTCCTGAATGTCAATGTAAACCGGTTTTTCCGATTTTCCCTCTATGACGATTCCGTCAAATCCTGCGCGTTTGAGCTCATAGGGAAAGATGCCGCCGATGCTTGCGTGTGAAAATGCTTCAGGGAAAAGGCAGGGAGATTTGCCGCATATAACCGCCCTTGGAGATGAAGGAGCGTTTGTCCCTGTAAGAGGACCTGTCATAATTATAAGTGGATTTTCCGGATCGAAGGCGGAGGCATTTATTTTTGCCTTATCCCAATACAGTTTTTCTCCTATCCCTATGCCGCCTAAAAAAAGATTGGTGTAATCTTTGGTATCGATTGATGATATTTGACCTGACGAAAGGTCCACATCGAGTATTTTTCCTGTCCAACCATTCATTTTATTTTGATTTTTTAGATGGCAAAGCTAACCTATCTATTAATTTTTTCAAGGCGGAGTCAAATCATTTATTTGAAAAGTGGATTTAAAAAAGAACTGCCCCCTTATGGAGGTTTCCAAGGGGGCAGGTGATACAGGAAGAAAAGTTACTCTTTACCTTCATTCTTAGGGGCTTTAACAAGAAAGAAGCTAATCAAAAGACTTCCCAGAAGCATATATATCGTTGATGGTTCCGGAACGGGCGTTGAAGTGACACCGAAACCTGTTTCGGCAAATGTGATGTTTACCGGGGCATCGAGTCCGCCCAATCCCGCCGTAATGAATGCGTCAATGAATGTGCCCGAAGAATCGTAACGAAGAATTTCATCGGAAGCTATGCTTGCTACATAAAAGTTTCCGTCAGGTCCCCATGAAAGGCCGTGAGGTCCTAACAATCCTCCCGATAATTCCGAAACAAAAACACCTTTGGAGGCGCCGGTGGTGCCGTCATAACGAAGGACTTCCCCTCTGGGGCCGCCGTTTTGCGGAGGATTGCTTCCTGAATCGGTGCTTGAAACATAGAGATCACCGTCAGGCCCGAATACCATGCTGTAAGGCCTGTTGAGGCCTCCGCTTCCATTGCTGACAAAAGTATCGATGTAATTGCCTGTGGTGGCATTAAATCTCAATACTTCATATCTTCCGTTTTGTCCGTCTGATTCCGCTACATATAAAACTCCATCAGAATCAAATGCAATGCCTCCCGCGTTTGTAAGGTGTGAATCATTCATTTGATTGGTGTTAAAGGTGCTGTCGGCAAGGCCTGTATTTTCGTCAAATCGTGAAACAGAACCTGCAACCCAGTTGCTGGCATAAAGATAACCGTTGCCAAACTCCAGATCGATTGGGTTTGCAATGTCACTGGTCCCGTTTGGTCCGAATGAACTTACGAAATCATTAATATATGTGCCGTTTGTGCCGTACTGGAGGACTCTTCCCTGATTGGGGTCATTGGTATCGTAATAATGCCCGATGTCTCCCACAAAGAGATTATTGTTGGGTCCCACAGCAATATCAGAGGGATATTCCAGATTTCCGTTTTGATTGGGATCGGTCGATACAAAAGAGCCCAAAAAAGCTCCGGTAAAGGCGTCATAGGTCAATACATTTTGGCTATAATAAGAACTGGTGAGAAGTTCCAACCCCTCCGATTGATTTGAGAACATCATTAAAAAAAGAAATACAAAGATTGTCGTCAAAAATGTTAAAGATTTTTTTTCTGATAAGGAATTAATTCTGCTCATTGATTGCCTCCATTTAATAATAATTTTTATGTTTTAAATATATGCAAAATTTATGCCAAAACACTATTGTAAATAATAATATATGATATCTTATTGATATTTATTGTAATATAATTTCTTTTACAAAGATATATAATCTAAATAAATATTATAAACTGCTAAAAAGTGTATTGATTCCTGAACACTTTTTTAAAAAAAATGTAACATACTGATAATACAAGATAAAAAGTGTTCAAAAAACCGACACATTAGAATATGATATTAAATAATATAAAACATAGTATAATAATTTAAAATAAGACAATAATTGTTCCAAGGGATTAATTTAAGTAATAAGCTTAAAGAATTTTTTTATACGTAGTTGAAAACAATGCGGAATGTGGTCGGACAATATTGGAAATCAAACATTCGCATAATAGTTCCATACCTTCAGGAGAGAAATAATATTTTCGGGATTACTCTACGAGAGAAATATAAGTAAAACAGTAATAATAAAACTTATTGAAATATATATAAAAAATTGGATATACTGATAGTAGTATAAAATATCTTGACATAAACGATAATATATGTTTTATATCTTTAAAAGAAAAATGAACGTGTCTAAAGGCCTATTTTTCAGTATCATTTATATGCGATACAGAGGTAAAGATAATGGAACAGATAATTCAAAATGTTGATGAGTTGAGAAAATATGAGTTTCTTGAAGAGTTGCCGGCATCAAAGGTGCTTGAGTGGGCATTCAGTGAGTTTGGTGAAAGAGCGGCAATAGGAACGAGTTTACAGAAAACCGGTGTTGCTATTATAGATATAGCATCAAAGGCAGTTGATGACTTCAGGGTATTTTTTGTGGATACTCTTAGTCATTTCAGGGAAACATACGATCTTCTCGAAGAAGTTGAAAAAAGATACAATATAAGGATTGAAAGATTCAAACCCGACCCCGGAAAACTCGAGAACCTTCAAAGAGACCTTGGGCAGTTTCCCCATTATTCAAAATTCGGACGAAGCGAATGTTGTAAAATAAAAAAAGTTGAACCGAATGAAAGGGCGCTTAAAACCCTCGATGTATGGATTAGCGGACTTCGCTTTGACCAGTCGGATTTCAGGAAATCCAATGCCCGTAAAGTTGAAATAGTGGAAAAGGATACCCGCAAAATATTGAAGATAAACCCTCTCTATGACTGGACTGAAAAGGATATAGACGATTACACGAATGAGCACAACCTTCCTTACAACAAGCTTTATGACTACAAATCGCCTTACGGTGAAGTCTATAAGGTAATCGGTTGTCAACCCTGCCACATACCAATTTTCCCGGGACGCCATAAGAGAGCGGGAAAATTTCCCTGGGAATGCGGTGAGAAGGAATGCGGAATACACATAGACGGCAGCGGCATATAGATTTTCCAAATTCTCTTTCATAGGCCACGGGAAAAGCTCACGTCTTGATTCGGTATGTGGTGACACTGATAAAATGACGATTTGACCGCAAAGAATTATTTGTGATAAATTTCTCTTTATGAATGGGACTATGCCCGATATCATTTCGTCTTCTCTCAGATTCCTTTTGGGAAAGAAGCGCTCGATTTACATTATTTCTTTTATTCTGATTTTTCTTCTTATACTTATCCTTCCAACGCCCCGGGGGTTAACCGTCGAGGGACAGAGAGCAATTGCCGTTTTTACGATATGCCTTCTATTTTGGATGAGCGCGGTGATTCCCCTTCAGATAACGAGCCTCCTTGCAATAGTACTTCTGCCCCTTCTCAAAATAATGGAAAGCAGAGAGGCATATGCCCTCTTTGGAAACAAGGCGGTTTTTTTCATTCTCGGCGCGTTCATACTTGCCGCCGCAGTTATAAGCTCGGGACTTTCAACGCGCCTTGCCCTACTGTTCCTGAATCGTTTTGGTAATTCACCGTTTCAGCTTCTGGTCACTCTTTTTCTTGTTCCTGCCGTATTCAGCTTATTTATTTCAGAGCACGCCGTTGCGGCGATGATTTTTCCAATAGTTCTGGAGATTGCCCGTGTCCTTCGCCTGAAACCTATGGAGAGCAGTTACGGGAAGGCAATATTCATTGCGCCTGCGTGGGGTTGCATAATCGGAGGCGTCGGAACATTTTTGGGCGGCGCGAGAAACCCCCTTGCAGTGGAAATACTCTATGAATCGACAGGAAATTATATCGGTTTTTTTGAATGGATGATGGCAGCGATTCCCATTGTCATCATAAACCTTGTTCTCGCTTTTTTGGTTCTCAACATATTTTTCAAAATAGACGTGAAAAACATCGAAGCGGCCAAAAAAAATCTTGAGAAAAGGATTAAGGCATTGGGAAAAATGTCTTTCAGGGAAAAACAGATAAGCGTCATAATGATTGCCACTGTTTTTTGCTGGATGTTTTTGAGCAAAATGCTGGGCATTGCAAACATCGCGATCTTTGCAGTTGTAGTAATTTTTGTTTTCAAACTCGTGAAATGGAAGGATGTGGAGGAAAACGTCAACTGGGGGATAATCCTAATGTACGGAGGCGCTATATGTCTCGGATTTGCCCTCGAAAAAAGCGGCGCGGCGCTTTGGGTGGCAAATCTTTTCGTGGGCAACTACATTACGGGAAGTTTCTGGCTGTTTATCATAATTGCGGGTGTCTCTCTTTATCTGACGGAAGGAATAAGCAATTCCGCAGTGGTTGCAATAATGATGCCTCTGGCAATCAGCCTTTCGAAACAATTCGGTATAGACTCCCGCGTCATAACCTTTGCCGTCGCAATTCCCTCGGGACTCGCTTTCTGCCTTCCAATGAGCACTCCCGCAACAGCTATTGCATATTCTTCGGGATATATTAATGTAAGGGATATGATAGTGCCGGGCTTTATACTTACAGTGATTTCGCTCATAAATGTAATAGTCGTGTCAAAAATCTATTGGCCTCTCATAGGACTGGTTTACTGATGGCTGAAAAAATAAAAAAGATAATGCTCGTACTCTCTTCTACGAGGCAGTCTCCGAAATCAGTTGAGTATGCAGTGGATACGGCGCTTGAAAACAATTCGCACATGGAACTCCTCTTCATTATTGATATAAATATTCCGGATATTGTATTTGAGAAGATGCATGAAATGGACCTTCTGCCCGAAAGACCTTCGGAAGAACTTCACGAAACAATTCTCAGGGAATACAGGCAAAGAGGTTATTCCCTAATCGAAGATATTGAAAAAATTTTGAGAGAAAAGGAAATATCTTATTCAGTTTTTGTTGAACGAGGCGATTTCGCCGAAGAGACAATGTCAAAAATAAAAAAGATTTCTCCCGACCTTGTCATTCTCACAAGAAGCAAAAGATCAAAAATCTCAAAACTGCTTTTTGGCTCGTCAGTGGATCGAATCATTCGTGAAACACCTTGTAAAATAAGTATTGTAGAGGAACAGTAAAAGCACAAACAGTCCCAGCCCTTGATATACGCGAAAAAAAAGATACCATCTCGCTAAAATTGTTGACAGGCAAGGATTCCGAGTTTATAATTTTCTTATAAATTCACCCTTACCTTTAAATTGAAAAGGAGGTATCATGAATAAGGGAGATCTTGTAGCGGCAATGGCCAAATCGGCCGACATCTCCAAAGCGGCAGCAGAGAGAGCTTTAAATTGTTTTGTTGAGTCAGTTACAAAAAGTCTTAAAAAAGGTGACAAAGTGACCTTAGTCGGTTTTGGTACTTTTGCAATTTCAAAAAGGAAAAAAAGAATAGGCAGAAATCCGCAGACAGGCGCCAAGATTACTATTCCTGCAAGAAAAGTTCCGAAGTTCAGCGCTGGAGCAACTTTAAAGGGCAAAGTAAAATAAAAGTGTTGTTGGCAACTTTTTCCGGTAAGGGTGAAAAAATTTGAGGGGGGGATGAAAGAATTCATCCCTCTCTTTTTTTATCCAACATCGTTGTATTCTCTTATCCTGAAATTAACGCCGATTGATTCGGCAATTTCCCTGCATTTTTCTATGTCAACCTCATCAACGGTGACTGCAGTCATCGTAACATCGGGAATATATTTCTTCGCCTGCGAGGTAAACCTGATAATCTCTTCGTATGCTTGCGGGCCAAATTGTGAAGGGCACAGTTTTTCATAAAGAGATGCATTATGCGCGTTTAAACTAACGGAGATTCTGTCAACTATACCTTCAAGGTCAGGAAGTATATTTCTTTTATGAATGAGATTTGCCTGTCCGTTTGTATTGATTCTCACCCTTCCGCCTTTTTCCTTTACATAGCGCGCCGCCTCGATAACGGTACACAATCTGATAAGCGGTTCGCCGTAACCGCAGAAAACTATTTCATCGTAAAGCTTCGGGTCGCCTATTTCACCGATTATCTCCCGCGATTCAGGCTCGCTTCCGAGGCGAAGAAGGTGACCCTTTACAACAGGAAGTTCCCTGCGATGACAGAAAACGCAATTGTTAGAACATCGGTTGGTAACATTTACGTAGAGGGATTTTCGTATTTTATAGGTTATCACCGATTCAGGATTTACGATGTCCAGTGAAAAAAGCGTGCTTGCGTTAAGCGTTGTTATCCTTTCTATATCCGATGAGGAAAGCGCCCTTAATCCGGCAAGTGCATCGACCACATAGGAAAGATATGACGGCTCGTTTCTTTTTCCCCTTACCGGTTGAGGCGAAAGATAGGGACAGTCCGTTTCAAGCACTATCCTTTCCATAGGAATTTTTTTTATTACTTCCCGAAGTCCATCCGATTTTGGATATGTGAGAGTGCCTCCCACTCCTATGTAAAAACCGTAATCAAGAATTTTCTTCGCGAATTGGTAATTTCCGGAAAAACAGTGCACTACTCCTCCGGAGAATCCCGCATCCTCGCTTTTTATGATTTCGGAAACTCTGTCATATGCGTCTCTGCAGTGAATCACGAGAGGTTTTCCCGTTTCTTTTGACATGTCGATAAAGCGTGTAAACGCTTTTTCCTGTATATCACGGGGAGAGTGGTCGCGGTAAAAATCGAGTCCCGTTTCTCCTATGCCAACGGCAAGAGGATTGTTTTTAAGATACGATTCGATTTCGGCAAAATCATCTTCGCCTGCTTTTTGCGCGTCGTGGGGATGAATGCCCGGAGTGAAAAAGATATTTTCCTCATTTTCGCAAAGCGCGGCGTTTTCCCTCGTGGATTCAATATCCGTCGAAACGGTTATTATTGCCTCTACTCTCTTTTCCTTCGCTCTTTTGATAATTTTCGCAAGGTCGTCCTGAAAATCGGGATAGGAAAGATGTGCGTGTGTTTCTACAATCATCTTACTTTCGAGCCGTTTTTCACCGAAGATTCGGGTGTAAGTACCGCGAGGGTTTCATTGTCGCTTGCCGCGAGGAGCATTCCTCTTGATTCAACACCCATAAGCTTTACGGGTTTCAGGTTTGCCACTATCACAACCTGCTTTCCTTCAAGCTTTTCCGGTTCGTAGTGCTTCGATATGCCCGCGACAATCTGTCTTGTCCCTTCTCCGTCATCAACTTCGAGGCGCAGAAGTTTTGATGATTTCGGCACTTTTTCCGCTTTAAGCACAGTTGCGACTTTGAGTTTAATCCTGGCAAAATCATCGATTGAAATAGTTTCTTCTTCTTTTACTTCTTCCATATTTGTATCTTCCTTTTTTTCTTCCGTTTCTATTCTCGGGAAAAGCGCTTCCGGTTTTCTTACTTTGATATTTTTCTCGATACTCCAAAGTTTGGCAAATGTTACGGGCGTAACGGAGATAATAGTTCCATCGATTCCTAAAAGTTCCCACATTTTGTTAGTGCGTTCGGGCATAAAGGGGTGAAGAAGTACAGTGGACACCTTGAGACATCTGTAAATTATGTTAAGCACTTTATCAAGCTCTTCGTTCTCTTCCTTCTTTGCAAGCGCCCACGGCGCCTTATGGTCTATGTATCTGTTAAGCTCGTTTAGAAGCGACCAGAGTGAGGAGAGCGCCTTGCTGAATGAGAACGATTCTGTCATTTCCGATACTTCATCGAAAACACTCACTGCCTTTTCACAGAGAAGCTTTTCATCATTCTCGGCAAAAAATGATTCGTCAACTTCAGGGATTTCACTTTTGCGATATTTTTTTACCATTGAAATGAAGCGGGAAAAAAGATTTCCCAAATCATTTGCGAGGTCCGAGTTGTAGCGGTTTGTAAGGGCGGTTTGTGAAAAATCACCGTCGAGCCCGAAGGGGACTTCACGAAGAAGAAAATAGCGCACCGTATCAACACCGAATTCCTTTGCAAGCTTATTCGGTTCAACTACATTCATCAGGGATTTCGACATTTTCTGTCCGTCAATTGTCCACCACCCGTGGGCAAAAACCTTTCGCGGCGGTTCGATGTCGGCAGCCATGAGAAACGCGGGCCAGAATACGGAGTGAAAGCGAAGGATGTCTTTTCCTATTATGTGAGCGTCACAGGGCCACATAGCTTTAAATTTTTCCTCGTCATCGGGGAATCCCGCAACTGTTAAGTAGTTAATAAGGGCGTCAAACCATACATAGATAATATGCTCTTTGTTGCCCGGCACCGGTATTCCCCAGTTGAAGGATGTGCGGCTTATACTCAGGTCTCTCAATCCGCCTTTGACAAAACTTATTATTTCGTTCCTTCTCGATTGCGGCTCGATGAAGGAAGGGTTTTTTTCGTAAAACTCAAGCAGGAGTTTTTCATATTTTGACAGGCGAAAGAAGAAGCTTTTTTCCCTGAGCTTTTCGGTTTTTCTTCCGCAATCGGGACAGTTGCCGTCGGTTAACTGCATTTCCGTCCAAAAGGTTTCGCAGGGAGTGCAGTACCAGTCTTCGTAATATCCTTCATAAATATCACCCTTTGCCATTATCCTTTTGAATATTTCCTCGACCGCTTTTTCGTGGCGCTTTTCCGTTGTTCTTATGAAATCGTCGTTCTTTATGTCCAGAGTGTTCCAGAGGGACTTGAATCTTTCCACGACCCTGTCCGCCAGTTCGATTGGCGTTTCCCCTTTTTCCGTGGCGGCTTTTTCAACCTTTTGTCCGTGCTCGTCGGTGCCCGTTGAAAATAGAACATTGAACCCCCGAAGCCTTTTGAAGCGGGCAACGACATCACAGGCAATGGATGTGTATGCGTGTCCTATGTGGGGGACATCATTTACATAGTATATGGGAGTAGTTATGTAGTATCTGTTATCCATTGAGCATCCTTCTTATTCTTTTTTTTCCGTTGTAAGGCAGTATAGTCTGTCGTCTATCGATGAGAGTACTATTTCCTTCGTTCCGTCATTGTCAATGTCCGCCACTGCCGGACTTGTCCAGATAGGCGCCCTTGTTGTGAATTTCCAAATAAGCCCGCCTGATGACGCATCGAGGCAGTAGAGGTTTTTATCAAGTGAGCCCGCAAGCACCTGTTTTGTGTCCGCGCCGTATAATTGCGTTACAAGTGGCGCGGAGATATTTGCGCTGTCCGTTTTGAATTTCCACAAAAGCGAACCATCCTTTCCGTTAAGGCAGTATATGTGGTTATCCCATGCCGTAAAGATGATTTCATCTTCCCCGGTGCCCGCGACATTTTCAACTGCCGGGGATGCCGTGATATTGTCTTCCGCTTCAAAATGCCAGATTTCCTCTCCTGTTCTGCCGTTAAGGCAATAAATTCTGTTGTCGCAGGAACCGAAAAGGACTTCCGTAATTCCGTCACCGTCTATGTCCTTTGAAACGGGAGTGGAGAGAATCTGATCGTCGGTTTCGAATTCCCACAGATTCTTGCCGTCTTCGCCCCTTATGCAGTAAAGCTTTTTGTTTTCACACCCTACAAGAATTTCTCCCGTGTCATCGTCATTCACATCCGCCACAGCAGGTGATGAGGATATTTTTGCGGGAAGCCCGATATTCCAGATTACTCCGCCGTCCTTACCGGCAAGACTGAATAGCTTAAATCCCGCCGCGGCAATCACATTCATATTTCCTTCCCCTGCCGCCTTGAGAATTACGGGAGTGCCCGATACGTCATCTTCCGTTCTGTAACTCCAAATGAGTTTGCGCCTTTCACCGAGAAGGCAGTAGAGGTTGTTGTCTATTGAGCCAACGACGATTTCCCTTCCTCCTACACCGACTACATCGTCCACCGCAGGAGTGGTGTATATGCCTTCTTCCGCCTTGAATCTCCAGAGAAGCGAACCGTTCCTTCCGTTGAAGGCGGAGACGAAACCACTTGCATTTGCGGCGACCACATCGTAAGTGCCGTCATAATTCACATCGCTCAGCACGGGCGATGACTGCACGAGGAAGTATTCATTGTAGCCGTAAAGGGACTTCTTCCAAACCTTGCTCACCGATATGTCGGGCGAAAGCACTTTAATTTTCGTGCATCCGCAGAAAAAAATCACCGCACAGAGGATGAAAAGGAAAACCGAAATTCCTTTCTTCACAAATTTATTAAAATGCTTCATTGATTGCTTCCTTTATATTATTTACTTCCACTATTTTAATCGAATTTTTCACTTTTAGCGATTTCATATTTGCAGCAGGCACAAAAATTCTCTTGAACCCCAATTTTTCCGCTTCGTTTATCTGAAGCTCTATTCTGCTTACCGTCCTGATTTCCCCCGTAAGCCCCACTTCTCCTGTAAATACGCTATCCTCCTTTACGGGTTTATCCCGGAATGAGGATATTATCGCCATTACAGTGCCAAGGTCTGCCGAAGGCTCATCGATTTCCGCGCCTCCAACCACATTGATGAATATGTCCTGCTGTGAAAGACGCATTCCCACCTTCTTCTCGAGCACCGCTGTCAGTATGGAAGTTCTCCTTGCGTTAAGTCCCTTTGTCACTCTCTGCGGAATACCGAATGAGGAGTGTGTAACAAGGGCCTGTACTTCAAGAAGAAGGGGCCTTGTCCCTTCCATCGAGCAAACCACTGCCGAACCCGCAACTGTTTCGCTGTTGTCGGAAAGAAAAACTCTCGACGGATTCTTTACCTCTATCATACCTTCCTCTCGCATTTCAAATATTCCTATCTCGTTTGTGGAACCAAAGCGGTTTTTTGCATTTCGAAGAATACGGTAATAATTTCCGCTGTCGCCTTCTATGTAGAGTACCGCGTCAACGATATGCTCGAGCACCCGCGGACCCGCGATGCTTCCGTCCTTTGTTACATGTCCCGTGAAGATGACAGGTATTCCCATTGATTTTGCAAGAAACATCAGAAGTCCCGCAACTTCGCGAAGCTGGGTGACGCTTCCGGGAGATGATGGAAGCTGAGATGTGTAGACCGTCTGAATGGAATCGATGACAACGGCGCCGGGATTGATTGCCGTTATCTGGTCCTTTATTATCTCGTAGCAGTTTTCAGAGAGTATGAGAACATTTTCAGCTTTAAGCCCCAGTCTGTCGGCGCGAAGTTTAATCTGCGCCGGCGATTCTTCTCCCGATATGTAGAGAGAGTTTATTCCGGCAGTGGAAAGGCAGTCCAGCACCTGAAGAAGTATCGTAGATTTTCCTATTCCCGGATTTCCTCCGATAAGTATTGTTGACCCTCTTACAATTCCGCCTCCCAGCACCCTGTCAAATTCAGATATGCCCGTTTTAACTCTTGCTTCCTCATTTTGTTCAATTTGCGAAAGAGGGAGAGGTTTCGTCCTGCCTTCAGCGGTGGGGACCTTGAAAGTCGCGCGCCTCAGAGGCACTTTCTTCTCCTCGGTGAAACTGTTCCATTCGTTGCAGTCGGGACATTTTCCGAGCCATTTTGCGGACTCATATCCGCAGGACTGACACTGAAAAAATTTTTTTTCCTTCATGTTTTTAATGTGTTGCCATGCGATTTGAAAGTATGCCTTCCCCTGAGTTATTCTGAGGCAAGATATACAGAGTTTGGAGGGTATTTGTAGCAGAGTGTTTTATAACAAGTCAAGGATTGTTGTATGTC
>CAZJVM010000030.1:0-3805 GCA_964549305.1 uncultured bacterium | reverse complement strand
TCCTGCTGAGAAAAGAAGTTCGGGTATTTGGATCCGGGCTTACATAAGTTAAAAGGAATTAGTCTGTTTTACTCCGTGTTACCGCGTCACCCTTTCGCCGTGTTGTTTTTTCGGCACATGTGCCAGGAGAGACTTTTACCAAATCCGCCACAAAAAAACCCCCGAATAAAAATAATCGGGGGCAATGAGAATGATATATGTATGAGGCTGAATACCTCAAACTTTATTTTCTTTTTTTACCTGCAAAATAGACACCCAGGAGACCTGCTCCAATCAACATAAGTGATGAGGGTTCGGGCACGGGTGTCGATGAACCTCCCGTATCGTGTCCCACATCGAGCCAGTCGTTGTTGCAGTCAGGCGACCATTCCATAAGTATACTCGTGTTTTTACCGGGATTTCCGAGCGCGGCTTTAGGTATCATCCCTTCTATTACGTAAGTCGCATATCCTCTTTCAGTGATTCCTGCATCATAGTAGGAATAACTTGAAACATCACCTGTCTTTGTTCCCGTCCCGATGTGCATATTGTTATACATTATGTATCCTGAGTCGGGATATCCGGTAGGGTGTCCGGCGCCTGCCTGGTCATAAGTCCAAAATGAATTCTTCCAGATTTCACCCTTGTTTGCATCGTCCATAACTTCTATTCCGTATTCACGGAGGTTTCCGCTTCCGATTTTAAAGCGGATATCTGAAGGTCCAAAAATATGTGATGACGAATAACCCCACATATCTCCGGGGAAACCGTCTTCCTTCATGGAAGTTACTATGGCAAAATAAATTGAAGTTGTCGAATCATCGAGATACATTGCCTCTACATCAAATACCTCTGCATTATCCCATCCCGGAGGTGACGGATGGGTTCCTCCCGTATTCCAGTTTGCCACTGAATAGTCGGCAGTTGTAGGCGTGGGTACCCACGAGTTGTCAAAATCCTGACCGCTTACACTTAGCGTGATTCCGAAATGGCTTTGAAGAATTGTGGCATCGGATGATGATGGTGAAGTCACAAAAATGCACACACCTATCAACACTACAACTAAATAAAATATCTTTTTCATTTGAATACCTCCCCATTTTTTTTCTTGCCAAATAATTATGCAATATTTATGCCAATAATAGAATTAAATTGCATTATTGGGTATAAGTAATTGAATAATTGATGTTTATCAGAAATATTAACCTGCTTTAAAATGGTAGATAAGTTGGGTGAAAAATAAAAAGTGTTCAGAATTCCGAACACTCATTAGGTCTTTTGTTAGAAAAAAAAGAGTTTTTTTTAAGATATATTAAAACAATCAATAACTTAATATGGTGTTGTAAAGTGTTCAGAAATCCGACAGAATAGACAATAAGTATTGTTATATAGCTAATATTGACTATTATTTGCTAATATAGAATATTTATTACACATAGAAAGGGCTGTTTTTAATGATTTCAAGAAAATCGCATCCTATTTTGAGACAACAACCTCTTCTTTGAGAAAAAGTGAAAAAAATATGGCAGAAAGCGCGCAGAATGAGAAGAAGATGAATACGTTTGTATAATCGGAACCGCCAGATGCGGTTTTAGCTATGAGAAGACCCGCAACGGCAGGTGAAACGAATGCGCCGAATTGTCCGATGAAATTGCTTATTCCCGCAGCAGTACCCACAATCTCTCTCGGATATCTTATCTGAATAAATGCGACGAAAGGTCCCCAGTTAAGATTCGCGAAAAAGCCAATCAAAACGAACAACCCTATGAGCATGGGCACATTGCCTTCAGGCACGAGAGTCAGGAGATAATAGCAGGGGATACAACCTGCAAATGAAATAAAGAGAATCGGCTTTATCTTTCCTTTGAAAAACCTGTCCATCAGAAGTCCGCCGAGATACTGGGAAAAGGCGCCAACAATGAAAGGCACAGCAGCAACCATTCCCATTGTGGAAATCTTGAGCTTGTGCTGTTCGTAAAGGAATGATGAAATCCAAGTGGTGTTTCCCCAATACACTGCAAGGTTGAAGAAGAAGACTATGGAATAAAACCAGAATACCTTGTCCGCGACAACTGCCTTGTAGACTCCTTTTTTTCCATCGCCCACTGCCGGCGGAAGTCCTTTTTCAATGTAGTTATGCTCATCTTCCGTTATAGTTCCCTTGGCGAGCGCCTCTTTAGGAGTGTTGATTATGAAATATCTGAGGCAAATGAATCCCAATATTCCCGGTATGGCAAGAAAGAAAAAAACGGGACGCCATCCCATAATCCCCGCAATGAAAGTTGCCGCAATGGGTGCCACTGCCGGACCGATAGTGAATGATGTGGTGTACAATCCGGTTGCCCGTCCCTTTTCTCCTGTCGGAAACCAGTCTGCGCAAACCTTCATTGACGGTGTCCAGTGCTGTCCTTCGCCCAGCCCGAGGGCGATTCTGACGGCAATGAATTGGTAAAAGTTTTTGATAATCCCCGTTATGAATGTAATTACGGTAAATGATGTAATTGCTATGGTCATCATTATTTTTGCGCCGAAACGGTCTGCCATGTGACCTGCGAAAAGCTGCGCAATGGCGTAGGCGAAAAAGAATATGGATGCGGCAAACCCCACCTCGGCGTGCGTCAGTGTGAGGTCTTCCCTTATGAGGGGAAGCAGAGTGAGAACGCTTATTCTGTCCCAGTAATTAATGAAGTAAAGAAACCAGAGCGAAGCGAGAATGGCATAACGGTATGAACCGGGGAATTTTTTTTTCATATTTTTAATTATAAAACGACACTTTCCCAGTGGTCAATAATTAAAGCCCCCGTTTTCAGGATTTTTGTCTGATAAAAACTTAGTGCTTAACCACAAAGAACAATGCCTGCGCTAACACAAGGAAGAATAATTCAGTGTGTTCCGTGGAAAAAATTAAAATCAAAAAGATTAATCACTGAACACACTGACAAAATAACTTTGAGGTGATTAGATTTTTTAAAGACAGCCTCATTTTCAATAATGTGACAGCATCCAATAAAATCAAAGTGTTAAGCTGTATTTAATATCTTGAACAGCAATGTGTTTATTCCAGTGTATAACTGAAAACGAAATCCGCTTCTTCTCTTTCGCTGTGGCAGGATATACATTGAACCGGTTTTGCCTCCTGCACCGGTTCGCCGGTAATGTCAAACTGCGCCCAAAACCAGTCGCCGCTTTTACTGTTGTAACCCTTATCTTTGAACATAACGAGGATGTAGGAAAGCTCTTTTTCCTTCGAATAATTCTCGCTTACGATTATCGAGCCGTCTTTGAAGGTCTTCCGCTTATCTTCGATTGACTCGAGCGCCTCTTCGTTTATGAAGGTTTGCATCCAGTATCCGTGAGGATTTACGGGTTTGTAAAGTCCCTCTTTGCCGGGCATAAACGCGTATTCAACATAGGGGTCGCTTTTCTTAATATGTTTCCAGATATTACTTGAACTTGCCTTGGGTTTAAAAAAAAGAGTGCATCCGGTTATTGACAGGCAAAGGATAAAAAGCGCCGCCACCGGGATTGAAGATATATGTCTTCTGTCCATTATGAATTGTTTCTCCCTTTTAAAACTGCCTTAAATTATTTATTTGATTCAAAATAGAAATATTTTTTCTCATGCAATGTCAAGGAGTTTAAGCGGAGTAAAAAATAAAAAAAGCGGTCATCTGATTGACAAAAAAGAGGATTTACATTGTCTGATAAGGGTTTGCGCCTTTAGCGCGCGGATTTGTAAAAACGGTTGCGGACAAGGGAGAATCAAATGAAAAATAAAATGGTTTTGATTTTGCTCATTATGCTTTTATCTATGGCAGTGTCATAC
>CAZJVM010000029.1:0-33331 GCA_964549305.1 uncultured bacterium | reverse complement strand
GACGGATTCACTTATAAGCCACGTTACAATTTCATCGGATATGTGAGATACACAGGCATACTTTTTTTCTGCACCTGATACCGCAATATTTGTGAAAGTTCAGGACATCATCCTTAGAGCGCTTACAGGGATTTTTTCAGCGGCATTCACCCGGTAAAACCTGCCCTTTCCTATGAGAGCAATTTTACGCGCAAAATCCACACCGCGGTTATCGGGGTCTGTTATGAGAAGAATTGATACTTTGATATCGCGTTGCGTAGCTTTCCTTGCCATTGTAAGGGCAAATCTGTATCCGATTTCCTCCCTCTTCATCTCGGCGCTCGATGAAATCCTGCTGCCCACACCGGGCGCCGCGTTGGGCTGTCCGTCTGTAATGAGGATTATATGCTTCTCCCAGGGGACTTTTTCACGCATAAGCATCTTCAGCGCGCATTCTATCCCTCTTCCCACATTTGTATACTGGTCAGCCCTGAGTTTTACCACGGCATCGGTGATTCCTCTGAAGCTTTTACTGATAGGATATACTTCTTCCGCCTCGTTGCTGAATGCCACAAGTCCTGCCCTGTAGTTCTTTTCCACTGCGGCGCGGGCAAGCGCGGTTACGGCAATTTTTGCAAAACGAAGCTTTGCCTGCTTTCTCATAGACGCGCTCACATCGAGGCAAAGCACTATGTCTTCTGACCTTGTGGGAAGTTTTACATAGGAAACTATATCCTTATGTTCTATCTCCTCTATGGCTTTCCTCTTTCTTATGACATTGCGAAGGGTATGAAGTATGGATATGTCGCTGAATGTGTCGCCCTTCATATAGGGGCGTATGTCAACGACATTTGCCGCGGATTTATCCTTCTTGAAAGCTTCTTTGAGAAGTCCGCTTGCATGGGATTTTTTTATCAGCTCATCTAAAAGCCATTCGAGACTCTTGCCCGTAAGCGAAAAGTTAATCTTCCCTTTTTCGTTTATTCTCAGAAGCCCCTTGTCGTGAAGTTTATAGATTAACACCTGAAGGTTGCGGTATTTAAGCTTGTCCCGGTCAACCTCCTCTCCCTTGTTTTCCTTCATTACATAATGGACATAAGCGTCCTCGAGCGTGGAGTCCTCATTCTTGAATTTATGCTGAACATCCATAAAATCGGCAACTATTTCAGACAATTTTTCTCCGGAAAGGTCGGGCTGTTCGTCCGGACTTTTATTTTTCAGTTTTTCCAGATCTTCGATTCCCTTCTGTAATTCCTCCTCGCTTATGAGTCCCCGCTTTTTGAGATTTTCCAGATTCTTTCGCAGTTCGCTTATTCCCTTTGAAGTGAATTTCAGTGAATTTGGAGTCATATTGCTTATGTAACCTCTGCTTGTCATATCATCGAGCATCTTCTGCATTCCTTCGCCCCGGGTTTTTGAAATCTCACCATAGCGGTCCATAAGCTCCTTTATAAGTTCATCATCGAGGTCTCCCTTGGCGAGAAGGTCGCGCTCATCTATCGTCCCCTCGTCTTCCTTGTTTTCAATCGCCTGATTTTTCAGGTACTCCAAAGCTTTGCGGATATCATCCTTTGTAAGAGGGACTTTTTTTCCTTTTAAACCGGACGTATATTCATCTTCTTCTTGCTCCGGTTTCAGGTCATAGAGAATAAATTTGACTATTTCCTCTACTATCTCATCTTCGTTTTTTTCCACTCCGGGATTTCGCAACACCCTGCAGGGAAGAGTAATGCGCGCTGCTTTCTCGATTGCCGAGCGAGAATCATAGCCCTGCAGAAGGGCAAAGGAATCATAGACCTCTTTCAGGGCAATGCTTCCCCGCACACTCGCGCCACGCATAAGCAGGGGGTGTTTTCTCGTTTCTTCGACAACATCCATAATAAGCGACTGGGATTTTTTTGGGCTTATGGCGTTTCTTCTTAACCTCTGTCCCCACTTTTTAAGCTCTTTGGCAAACATCTCCTGCGCCGCGGTGCCTGATATTCCGTACTCAGCATATAAACCGTAAGATGCCGTAATCGTGTCGGGCAAAAACCTCAATCCGTGGATTCTTGTTTCCTTTGACGGTTTCATATACATCTCCCCGTCTCTGTCCACGCCTGACCCGGTATATATATTAAAAATCTTTCTTGACTCATAAATGTAAGACATCTCGCCTATGACAAGCACTCTTTTGAAATGACTGCATTTTAGAAGGTCATAAATCCTGCTCGCGCAGTAAACAGCCTTATCCATTAATTCTCTGGGCGTCTCCTGGTCGTTATAATAACTTCCCGAATACTTTCGGGACAATTCCGTAAGGAATGCATCAAGGGAATCGAGCTTGCCCGATGTTTTCGCTTTTTGATTGACAGAGTCCGACACTTCAGCGGAAATCCTCTTAATTCTCTGTTTGTCTTCAAGATATGCAGGTGACATTCTTTCACCGATTTCAAGTCTTCTTTTGGGTTTTCCAACGGGTATAAGCGGAATGTTGCGCTTCCACGCCTCTATTATTGCCGTCTCCCAGATTCCTCCGGGATAGTAGGTGTTGTATATTGCCGATTCGTTCCCGTCCTTGTTAACGGTATTGAAATTGGTAGGAATCCCGAGAAAATTATAGGCGCTGAAGGCGTGATATATATTCTGTGTAAAATCCTGCATTGGAGAAAGGGCAAGAGCAACGCAGGAAGGGTTAAATGCCTCTATTACATTTCTGCATACATCGCCTACTTTCGTTCCGACTTCCGGTAATCCGAAAAAAAACAATTCCGCGTCATCTCTCAGAGCGCCTCCTTTAACAGGTGATTTACCCTGAACCCATTGTGAAACAAGAGAGACAACTTGTGTGGTAAGAATCCAGTCGAGAGATTCGACTTTTACTTCCACGGGCCCGCGCTTCTTTAAAGCCGCGGACACATAGGTATCCATATTGCGGAGAGTCTTTTTTAGCAGTGAATCGATTATAGGCGGATGCTGATTTTCAAGGAGAAGATTCCTGAGATCACTTAATTCCGGTACTATCATTTCTCATCTCTGTCAATCACCTTTTCTATGAATCCCTCACGGTCATCGTAATAGGAACTGTCACCCGAAATGGATATTCTACCCGATAAAACGCGTCGTGCGGAGTCATATACATCATCACCGGTTACTTCCTTTCTTCCCCTTAATTTTGCAAGCGCCTGAGACTGCTCGTAAATGGAAAGTGAAGTTCTAACGCTGGGAGGGTTTTCAAGTTCTTCGTTTTCCCTTGCCCGCCTCGAAATGTCGGATATGGCTTCAATCTTTTTTTTATCAACCTTTATGCCTTCGATTTTGTTTCCGTACCTCCCAACAATCTCTATTTCCTGCTTTCTCGAGGGATAGCCGATGAGTACTCTTTCGAATCGGTCGCTGAGAGTTTCCGATATTTTTTCCACTCCCGCATATTCCTCAGGATTTTCCGTGGCTATTACAAGAGTGTCAACGTTGGTTTCGATATCAAATCCGCCTATGGTGGTAACCCCTTCTTCAAGAACCTGCAGAAGCGTATTCTGCGTTCTCTGCGGCACCCTGTTAAGTTCGTCTATGAAAAGTATTTTTCTGTTTGCCTTATGAATTTTCCCCGGTGTAAAGGACCTGTAATCGTGTATGCCGAATTTCATGGCATTGACGGGATCAATATCGCCGATAAGGTCTTCGGGGAGAAGTTCGGGAGAACCCTGAATTCTCACAAATCTCTTTTCTCCTTCAATTTCTATTTTCTTTATTTTCGTCATTCGTGAACAATCGGGACATTCCGCCTTTTTCGGATGGCACACATACCTGCATCCGTCAACTGCCTTCATAGAAGGCAGAAGACGCGCGATAATGCGGGCTGCCGTTGTCTTTCCCACTCCGGGAGGACCTTCGAGAAGAATATGTCTTCCTGCCACAAGCACTGCGAGAATTGCCTCTTTCGTCTCATCATCACAATAAAATCCTTCGAGTGGGTCCTTTTCGTTCTTGATACATTTAAGAATTTTTTTTCTTAGTTCTTCTTTTATTTTTTTCATTTTTCCTCATCACTTAAAACATCCCAGCTGACAGCCGGAAACCTTGATTTCAAGTTCATTAAGAGCTTCACCTACGCGGTTCACAGAAACCTGCTCCGCCTTAGCCAATGCAAATGCCTCTGCGCATTTTATTTTTCCGTCTTCCGCTTTCGCCCTTACTTTAGATTCTATCTTCGAGGCAAATGCCCTGACTTCAGGGTTATTACTCTTTTCCCACACTGTCTTTGTCATTTGTCACTCCTTCGATTTTTACATTTACTTCTATATCAGCCGTTTTTCTCAGTTCGGCTATTTTTGTCCCTATAATTTCCTTTCTTTTCTCTTCAGAAAGAGAGGCAATTATCTTATCTCTTGAATTTTCCAGAGTAGCCTTTTGCGGGGCTTTTTTATCGATAACCTTTATAATATGATATCCGAAACGGGTCTTTACCGGTTCGCTTACAGATCCTACAGGCATTGAAAAAGCGGCTTCTTCGAATGTTTTATCCATTACTCCGCGGGGGAAATAATTGAGGTCGCCCCTGTTTTGTTTCGCCGAAGGATCAATGGAGTTATTGAAAGCAAGCTCTGAGAAATCTTCGCCGGCTTTTACCTTTTTTCTGATTTCCTTTGCCTCTTTTTCGGTCTTGAGAAGAATATGGCTCGCTCTCACCATTTCCGGTTGATTATACTTATCAATATTTTCCCTGAAGTGCTCCTCAATTGCGCCATCCTCTATCTTTATATCCTTAAAAAGACTTTCCACATATTTTGCGATTAGCATCTGCTTTGAAAGATCGTTTTTTATATATTCATCATCGACGCCCATATCTTTTTTAAAGTTTTCGAATCCCTCATCACCAAATCTTCCCTTTACGTGACTTAACTGCTCTTCCACTTCGGCATCGGCAATCTGTATATCCGCTTTTTCCGCGGCATCGAGAATCATAAGTCTTTCAACTATATCTTCGCTGAGGCGTTTTTTGATACTTGCAATGACATTTTTGCCTTCTTCGCTTTTTTCGTCAAAGGGTTTTCCAAACTGCTGAAACTGGGCTTTTACGCCTTTTAGCTCTCTCTGAAGAAGCGATTCAAACTCCTTCTCGCTTATCTGCTGTCCGTTTACCTTTATTGCCGTCGTGCCGTTTTCACTTTTACCATTGTTACAGGAAACAAAAAACAGAGCTAAGGTCAAAAAAGATACAATGCAGACCAACGATTTCAAACAACGCGACTTTCTTTCCATCAGGGAATCTCCTAAGTAATATTAATGAGTTAATCCGGCAATAAAACTGTTCAGTGAAAAATAGATAATTAATGCTTTTAAGTCAAACAATAAAAAAAGAGCCTCCTTTTGAAAAGGAGGCTCTTTCGGCTTTTCTGATCTAACAAACCTATTTCTTAATAAGGTGAAGTTCTGTGACAACTCTTCTGTTTCTCTCCCTTCCCTGTCTCGTATCATTGCTTACTGCAGGTTCACTTTCACCCTTTCCAATTGCTTCGACTATTGAAGAGTCAATTCCCTTATCGATGTAATATGCTTTTACCTTTTCGGCGCGTCTTTCGGAAAGCGTCTGATTGAATTTTTCACTCCCCAAACTGCAGGTGTGTCCTATTACAACAACCTTGTATTCAGGATGTTCGTTAATCGCCTGAACGTTTTCGTCAAGAAGCCCTTTTGCCGCGGCTTTGAGCATAGAGCTGTTAAGGGCAAAATTTACATTGTGATAGTTAATTTCGTTAAGCACTATAATTTCCGGAAGTTTCTTCTCGATGAGAATGCTCTTTGTAACCGGTTTTCCGTCATAAAGAAAGTCGGAAACCTTAAGCGTCACATTGTATGTTCCGGTCTTTTCAAAAACATAATTCCCTATTTTACCCGTACCTTTACCGCCGTCGCCGAAATCCCACGCATATTCCAGAGTGTCATTGTCGGCATCGGTGGAGCCACTGCCGTCTATTCTTACTTCATCTCCGGCATATGCCTTGTCCGCCATTGCAATAGCTCCCACAGGCGCGCTGTAGCGCTTGGGAGGTTTGCACTGGGAATATGCCTTTTCAGCGCCTTCCATAGCGCCTTCCGCCCTTGCAAGCATATCGGAAGATGCCGCTTTGTGGTTTCCTTCTTCGATTATCTCGTGCGTCGCGTTGTCAAGAAGCGCTTCTGCTTGTGCGTAAAGTCTCTCCCCTTCAGGGCAAAAATCTTTCCTGACCTTTGCCAGCTCTGTAAGTTTTGCCTGGTCCGCTTCAAGCTGACCTGTTAACTGTGCGGCACAACCGGCAAAAAGAAATGCTAAGGATACCGTTAAAGCTATTACCCATAGCTTAGAAAATAACTTGTCTATCATAATTTAATCCTCCAAAAATACAGACATTTTAAATGAATTATTATTTGCTTTTCTCAAGCGCCTTTTTTGCCTGTTCCAGTGCCTTTGCCGCATACTTTCTTGCCGCATCGTAATCATTTTCGTCTCTTTCGTGCTCCGCCGCTTCAAGATAGGCCTTCGCGCTGTTATACTCATAGGCCGCCTCTGTTGAGGCACCTGCAACCCAGGCATCGTTGATAATATCCTGCGCCGCGTGAATATCAGACACATTGGCATTTAACTGAGCACACGCAGAGAATACAACAGCAACTGAAAGAACCAACATCAACGCAAATAATCTTTTCATAATTTTACACCTCCTTACTTAATCAAAAGTTTACAATCGTAAAATCAATTAACTTAATTTTATAATGGTATGTATAATAGCTGTCAACTTGAAAAACGATATTGAAAGGTTTTTCATCAATTTGTCTAAAATATTTTTTTACCCTTATATGGCTCTTTTTTTGTGTTTGATTTCTTAAAATCACAGTGCTATTGATTAAGAATGAAGACAAAGTTTAAAATTATTGCCATATCCTTTACACTGTTTATTTTAAACTTTTACACTCATCCCGCACATGCCGGAAAATCCTACTTTTCTCTTAAAAACAGGTCAATAGCATTTGAAGCCGAATCCGTTACAGATACTGTGGTAGTAAATACCAAAAAAATCAAAAAAAAGAAGGCAAAGGGAATAAAACCGCAAGACGGAATTATTTTTAATTCTGACGATTTGCCTGCAGCAAAGATGTTTCTAAGTCCTCTTGTAAAATCCCGCAAAAGGCTGAAAATCGTTTTCATATTTAAATTGGAAAAGGGTAAAAGTCGCCTTAAAGGTACAGTAAAAAATGTAAAACTGAGAATTAAAAAGAACGGCAATGCGAAAATTATAGTGCCTCAGGATGAAGGCATTGAACGAAGCGTTACTTACGAGTTGAAATCACCGTCTTTGCCGGAACCGTGGACGGGAATAAATGGTTACCTTACAAATGACTCACAAGGACCGTTAATAACAGACGGCGCGGAATTGCTTCAGTTTTCAGCAAAAGTATTCAAAGACAAAATTGTTGAGGACATTAACAAAATTAAAAGTATATCCGACCCGCAGTTATCGGGAACCTTTGATCTGACTATTTCTATAAAGGGAACCAATTTCGCTATAGAAACAGACGCAGGGAAATTTAAAAAAGTAAAGATTTTTAAGGGAAAAATTGAAATTCAGTAGGCTTTTTGAAAAAGACAAAAAAACCGCGAATCCTCTTGCGGATTTTTTTCAGTATGCGGTTTTCACTCTTTTCTTTTTTTCCGCGATATTGCTTTTGCCGTCACCTTCACACTCGCAAACCGCGGACATCACTGACGAAATCAAGGAAGGTATAGACTCCATCTACAATCTTGATTTTGAAAAAGCGTCATCGCAGATGGAAAAAGCACGCCTTCAAAATTCCGATTCCCCCGCTCCTTATTTTTACAAGGCAATGATTTACTGGGGACAACTTTTTTTCAATTACGACATTAAAGCGGTTAACGAAATCGACCAGTGGCTTGATAAGACAATTGAGAAAGCGGAGAAGCTCAAAGGGAAAAAAGGAAGCGAAGCCGAAGCGCTTTTTTATCTCGGAGGAGCATACGGCTTTAAGGGAAGAGTTGCGTTAATCAGGCATAAATGGTTTAGCGCCTATTTTAACTCAAAAAAAGGAACCAAACTTCTGGAAGAAGCGGTAAAAATCGACTCAAAAAACTACGAGGCATATCTTGGACTTGGAATGTACAACTATTTCATCTCCCGCCTTTCAGGAGTCATCAAGGTGCTTGCCTTTTTGCTTTTTATGGACGGAGACAGGGATACCGGAATAAAACAGCTCGAGCTTTGCGCGGAAAAAGGAACTTACGGCGCCGCAGAAGCGCGGCTTGTGCTGTCGAGCATATACATTTATTTTGAAAACTCTCCTCAAAAAGCATTGCGTCATATAAAAATTCTGAAGGATAAATACCCTTACAATCCGAGATTTATCTATATGGAAGGAATAGCATATTCAAAGCTTAAAAAGGAAGATGAAGCTTTAAAAGCGGCATCGCTCATTGACGCCAATATTGAGAAAGGAACGACCAATTTCAACGAGTCGTGGAAGGGAAGAACAGAATATCTCAGAGGAGAGATATACTTCAAGCTTGAAAAATATGAATCCGCGCTGAAGCATTATTCTATCGCAATAAACACGGAAGAGAAATCAGGCAAGAGAGATTGGGTGATTCAATGGTCAAATATGCGTAGAGGAATGATTTATGACGCTTTGGGAAAGAGAGAAACCGCAAAAGCTCATTACAGAAAAGTGCTCTCGGCAGATGAAACAAATGAAGAAAACGTATATGTCAAGGATTACGCAAAAAAATATCTTTCCACACCCTACAATCCTTCGGATAAGGATAAGCTTGAGTAAATAGCTAATAAAATCAATAACTTTTACCTTTTTAAGGGTTTTTTTTATCTTGACATTTCAAGGTCAAAAAAATTAAAATACACGGATTAAACTATATTTTAGGTCATTGAAATGGAATTTATAAGGCAGATAGAAAAATATTTCTGGGCTGTTTACCTGTTTTTGATTGCGGTTTTATGCTATCAGCTTGCCGATACTGCAACTTCCGTTATAAGAATGGAGCTTTTTTCTTCCATATCTCAGGAGGAAAGCAGCTTGCAAAATGACAAGTCAGACCAACTGCAACCTTCCGCATCTGCGATTACGCCTGCCTCAAAATTCGATGATATAGTCAAAGCCAATATTTTCAATACAAGCAAAAAAACACCGGAAATAAAAAAAGATAAGGAAGCCATAATAGTAAATATTGACAATCTTGATTCAATTCCTCTTTCACGCTCGGGGCTTCAATTGTTAGGCACCTCTACTGGTGAAAACAATGAAAAAATCGCCCTCATAAAGAACAAACAGGAAGTGGATGTGTTTCGCGTAAACGAACAAACGCCGGGAGGAAAAGTAAATCAAATATTGAGAAGGAATGTAATCCTGATAAACAACGGTAAACCGGAAAAACTCGTGCTCGACACCGCGCCTCCTGAGATAAAAAGCTTTTCCCGGGAGAAAACTGCCGTTCCCGGAATCATGAAAACATCGGAAACATCTCTGGAACGAAGAATTCAAAGGTCGCAACTGGGACTGGGAAATATGAGTGATTTTATGACTCAGATGCGCCTTTCCCCTTTTCTCCTGAACGGAAAAACAAATGGATTTCTGGTTTCGCAGATAAAACCGGGAAGTGTATTGTCGAAGCTTGGCATAATGAACGGTGATGTGATCAAAGAAATAAACAGCACAAAAATATTGAGCCCCGAAAAAGCTTATGAAGTTTACAAACAACTGATGAACAAAGATTCAGTTTCTGTTAGTATAAGCCGTGCCAATAAAAATATGACCTTGAATTACCAATTGACAGATTAATCTTAATCAAATGAAGGGTATTGATTTGAAGAACAAAACGAAATATCTGGTTCTTTTTCTAAGTTTATCATTTGTTTTTTTCCTCTCTCAGACTCCTTGCGCAACGGCAAAAGCCGGCAACAACTCACCGAAGAAAAAACCTTTGCAGGCGATACAGAAAACCGACGAGGAAAGAGCGATAACTTCCGCGCCCGCGGCAAGACCTAAAAAATCTCCGAGGAGAAAGGTCAAACCCAAACTACCTCAAAAGACAGCGGATTCCCACACAAAAGCCAAAACAGAAAAAACGCGATATAAAAACTACCCTTCGTCATCAAAAATATCGCAGAAAAAAGATTACATTACTCTTGATTTCAAGGGAGAGATAAAAGACCTCATAAAAATGTTCTCAGAGCTTATGGGGAAAAATGTAATCTACGATGAAACCTTCAGGGACAAGATTACCATCATCGCCCCGAAAAAACTTTCAAAAACGGAAGCATGGAATATTTTTCTCTCTGTGCTTGACTACAGAGGTTACAACATTGTCGAAACAAAAGAGGCAATCAGGATTGTAAAGTCTCAGGAAGCAAGACAAAGCGCAATAGACACAATTTTTAAAACCGAAGAAACCGAACTTTCCGACTCTGCACAACTTATAACCTATGTAACCCATTTACAATATGCCGAAGCTAACCAGATTCGAAGCGCGCTGGGACAGCTCATAAGCCCGAGGACAGGAAATATATCAACCTATGCCCCCACAAATACACTCATTATCACCGATACTGCCGAAAATATTAAAAGACTTCTGAAAATAATCGAGGCAATAGATGTAGCGGGGCTTGAGGAAAGGCCTGTAATATCCGTCCTTCCCCTTGAAAACGCTTCGGCAAAGACTCTTGCCGCGGAATTAAGAGAAATTCTTCAGGGCACTATGGCTTTTCCCACGTCAACAAACCCCAAAGCGCCCAAAGCACCTCGGCAGACAAGAGGCAACCTGAAAGGAGTAAAAATAATACCCGATGAAAGACTCAATTCCCTCATAATAGTAGCAACTCTTCAGGTAACAAATCAGGTTGAAGGACTCCTTGAAAAACTTGACGCGCCTATTGAAAAAGGATCAAGTAAGGTAAATGTCTATTATCTCAATAATGCCGTAGCCGAAGACGTGCGCTCGGCGCTTACTGGAATTATCAAAAAAAGTCCATCCGTCGCGAGGGCTCCTGCAGGAAGACCGGGAGGCGTACAACCGACAGCGCCGCTTTTCGGAAACGACGTGATAATATCCTCGGATAAATCCACCAATGCCCTTATTATTTCGGCATCCCCGGAAGATTATCAGCTTCTTAAAAAAATTATCGCGAAGCTTGATATAATGAAACCTCAGGTGTTTATCGAGTCACTCATTATAGAAATCAGCCAGACAAGACTGATTAGCCTTGGCGTTGACCTCAATCTTCTCCAAAAGCTTGAAACAATCGAAAACAACAATTTAAGAGCAATAGGTTTAAGCAACCTCAGCGGTTCTCTTGCGGGACTTATTGCCTCATCTGCAACGGGAGGAGCGGGAATACCTTCTCTTCCGCAGGGCGGAACGGTCGCCATGACAAAAGGCACCATAACACTTGCAGACGGCACGGAAGTACTTAATATCGGCGCTCTTGCAACAGCACTTTCAACACAAACGGGAATCAATGTAATTGCGCAACCGCAGATTATAACCACTGATAACGAAGAGGCAAAGATACTCGTAGGCGAAAACAGGCGATTCATAAAAAGCTCTACTATCGTGGCAGACTCGGCAAACACCGTCAATACATTTGAATTCAAGGATGTTGCTCTTGACCTGAGACTTACACCTCATATCAACAAAGAAGGATTTGTCCGTATGGAAATAGAGCAGACAATCGAAAATGTCCTTTCGGTAACGGATCAGGGAGTAGAAACAAACAAAAGGGAAGCCAAAACCACTGCTGTTGCAAGAGACCAGGAAACGATTATTATAGGCGGATTGATAAGGGAAACAAACACACCCGATGTATCTAAAATCCCCTGCCTGGGTGATATCCCTCTTTTAGGATGGTTTTTCTCCAAGAGGACAAATACCAAAGAGAAGACAAACCTGCTGATTTTCATAAAACCTATCATAATTGACACTCCCGCAGAGCTTGCGAAACTAACGCAAAAGAAAAAGGATATAGCAAAAAAGATTCGTGAAGATGACGAAAAGAGCAAGGATTTCATCTACAGAACAATTATCGACGGAAAATATAAATTCTGGGATAAGAAAAAAGATGAAATTGAGCTGCTCGATGAAAGGTCAAAACTGCTTGAGGAGGAAAAATCAGGTGAAATAACGGCATCCGAAGAAGATTCGGATATTGAGATTGAAATCGATACCCCCTCAGAAGAAACAATCGAAAGTAAAACTCCTGAGATTACAGAGGGAAAAGATTTCAGGAAAAAAAATAATATTCCGGCAATCAAAAACCCGGTACCTGAACCTCCGGTAGATTAGAAAGCAAAAAACAATGTTTGAGAATCTGTCAAAAAAACTTGAAGAGACTTTTTCAAAGCTTAGGAAAAGGGGGAAGCTTTCTGAATCGGATGTAAAAGCAGGGCTGAAAGAAGTAAAAATGGCTCTCCTTGAAGCGGACGTCAATTTCAAAGTAGTGAAAGATTTAGTAAAATCAATCGAAGAAAAAGCCACGGGACAGGAAATTCTAAAATCCCTCACTCCCGGCCAGCAGGTAATAAAGGTCGTAAATGAAGAGCTTGTTGCCCTGCTTGGAGAGAAAAACGAAAAGCTGAAACTCGACACGAAACCGCCTGCCGTAATAATGCTGCTTGGACTTCAGGGGTGCGGAAAAACCACAACTTCTGTAAAACTCGCTCTGTTATTGAAAAAAAACGGTCACAACCCCTGCCTTGTTTCGGCTGACATATACAGGCCCGCGGCAATAGACCAGCTGAAAACATTAGGTGAGAAAAACGGTCTTTTTATCCATCCCTCGTCTACATCGCAAAAGCCCGACAAAATAGCTGTTTCCGCTTATGAATATGCTTCAGATAACAATCACGACATACTGATAATCGATACTGCCGGACGCCTTCACATCGATGATGAGCTTATGAATGAGCTTAAAGAAATCGACGGGGCAGTACCTGTCGCGGAAAAAATACTTGTGGGGGATAGTATGACAGGGCAGGACGCTGTTAACATAGCGAAGGAGTTTGATTCGCAGATTGGCGTAACGGGGATAATCCTTACAAAAATGGACGGAGACGCGCGGGGAGGCGCGGCGCTTTCAATGAGAGCGATTACCGGTAAGCCGATAAAATTCATAGCAACAGGCGAAAAGGCAGACGCAATCGAAGCGTTTCACCCTGACAGGGTTGCCTCGAGAATTCTCGGTATGGGAGATGTGCTGACGCTAATCGAAAAAGCTCAGGATTCCGTTGATGCCGAAAAAGCGGCAGAGCTTCAAAGAAAGATTAAGGAAGAGAGCTTCTCGTTGGATGATTTCAGAGAACAGCTCATACAAATAAAAAATATGGGCCCTCTCGAAGAAATAGTAAATATGATTCCCGGAATGGGAAATATGAAAAAAATGGGTAACCTTCAGGTTGGCGACAAAGAGCTGAAAAAAATAGAAGCCATAATAAATTCAATGACAAAAAAAGAGAGGCTGAACCATACAATTATAAACGGAAGCCGAAGAAAAAGGATTGCTCGCGGAAGCGGTTCATCCCTTCAGGATATAAACCGGCTTCTAAAGCAGTTTGCCCAAATGAAGAAGATGCTTAAAAACTTTTCATCAGGTAAAAAAGGCAAGGGGTTGATGGGATTGCCTTTCTAAAATTAAAACTCTATTATTTATACAAATGAGAAACTCAGCAAAAATACTTATGCTTTTGATTGTAATTTTCCCTCTTCTCGGAGCAGTGGGACTTACGGGCGGAAAAAACTCGGGAGGGTGCAAAAACAAGAAGGATAAAAATACGCGTGTGGAAAAGGGAGACGTAAATGTGGTCAGAAAGGGAAAGAATTATTATGTCTTCGGCGAAGTAAAAAATAAAAAGAGCAGGTGGCTAACTAATATTCAGGTACAGATTACTCTCTTTGATGATACGAATACTGAAGTAACCAGCATAAAAGAGGATGTCATAGGGAAAGAACCGAGAAGAATTGCCAGCAATAACGATATAACGCTTTCAGTCCTGAAAAAGGGCAGGAAAGGCGTATTTTCTCACTTATTTGCCAATGTCCCCGCGAATACGACATCAGCAATCACCAAGATTTTATCAACAAAGAAAAAAACTCTGCCTTTAAGGGCAAGGAAGAGACTAAAAATCAGAACTACGAAATTAAAGGTGAAGAACAGAAAAATAAGGGGACAGGTTATCAACAGGTCTTCCATACCCGTGTGGGATGTAAAGGTTTACGCCCTTGTGAGAGACAAAAACAATGATATTATTTCTCTGGAATCTGATGATACCATAGGCACCACTGAAGATATTGACGGCGTAAACAAAGACAATGTATTAAATCCAAACTGGCAGGACAATTTTGAAATCAAAACCAAGATAGATGAAGATATAGTCGATGTGGGGGATATAGACGTATGGGCGACCTGGGAAGAAGAGATACCTTCCGCGCCCACTGTACCGGAAAATCTCGTAATAACGGAAACTGTCGATGGCAATCCTTTTCTTTCCTGGGATGACTCAAGCGATGATGAAAAGGGTTTCATTATATACAGGCGCCTTAAAAATAGGTCAAATTTCAAAAAACTCGATACCATCGTGAGTATCGACACGGTAGGGACAACAGAAAAAAATTCATATGAAGATACCGATGTAAAAAGCGGAAAAACATACTATTACGCCGTAAGCGCATACAAAAAAGGAAAACCCTATTTGGACAGGAAAATACTCGAGTCAGGATATTCCAATCAGGCAGCATTTACATCCCCTTAGTTTTAGGATTAACAGGCTCAATAATGTTTTGCTAATTTGCTCTTCTCTTAAATTCACCCCTTGTTGACATTAGGCCTTTTATTAGATTATATTTTTTCTTTCTTAACTTAATCATTATGAAAAAAACTAAAAAAAAGAAGCAGAAAGAAAGTTCATTAAAAGCGGGAGGAAAATATCTTCTTCTCCTTGTGGTTTACATCTGTCTCAGTGTCCTGACGGGACTTGTAGTAATGAATTTTTTGACAAAACCGAAAGAAATTGTCATCCCCGATATTAAAGGCGAATCAATTGATGAAGCACTTGTTAAACTGGGCGATTTAGGACTCAATATCAGGGTAAGCGGGAAAAAATATGACAGGGCAATTCCTCCCTATCACGTCATTTCAACAGAGCCTGAAAGCTTCAGCAGGGTAAAAAAAGGGAGAATAGTGAAAGTTGTTCTCAGCAAGGGAATGGTTAAATCTTTCGTACCCGAACTTTCAGGCAAGAATTATCTTGAAGCCGAACTTCTCATATCAAAAGCACAACTCAACCTTGGAAAAATAATCAGAGTGCACTCGGACACTTATTCGGAGAATACGACAATTTCCGCCTTTCCTCCCGAAGAAACGGAAGTTGCATCGGGCGACAAAGTCAATCTTCTGATAAGTTCCGGAGAACGGGAAAAGTCCTTTGTAATGCCTGATATGACAGGACTGCCGGAAAAGGAAGCATTGGCAATAATTAAGGCAATGGGTGTAAACAAAGGTAATGTGAAAAAAGAATGGAACAATGTCATTTTTTCCGGACACATTATTTCTCACAATCCTCCCGCGGGAAGCCTTATCGACGAAAGAGCGAATGTGGACTTTCTCATTTCTACAGGGAAACAAAAAAGCATTTCGTCGGAAATTAACAACGGCGACAATAGGGCATCGGAAATAAAAACTTACAGAACTTATTCATTTACCGTTCCTGCAGACAAAAAAGGAGAACGCCTGGTTCTCGCAAAAATAACCGAGAAAAGTAGTGAGCGGGAAATATATAACAGAAGAGCTCCGCAGGGGAAACTGATAAATTTGTTTTTTGAAACCGTAAAGGGAACAAAGTTATCCATTTTTCTTGACGGCAATCTCTATTTTGAAAAAGTTTATTAGTACTAATTAAAGGTGAAAAAATGACTAAACTATCTCCTTCGGTTTTATCAGCGGATTTTTCAAATCTTGAAAGGGAAGTAAAAAAAATTGAACCTGTCGCAGATCTGATACACGTGGATGTTATGGACGGCACATTTGTTCCGAACATTACAATCGGTCCTATGATCGTGAAGGCGCTCAAAAAAATAACTTCCATTCCTCTCGATGTCCATCTTATGATTTCCGACCCCGACAAATTTCTCGATGATTTCATAAGAGAAGGGAGTGATATGATAACAGTGCATCAGGAAGCGTGCATTCACCTAAACAGAACTATCTCTGAAATAAAAAAATCCGGAAGAAAAGCGGGAGTCGCTTTAAATCCCTCAACTCCCGTAAAAATGCTCGAAAACGTGATTGAAGACATAGACCTTGTTTTAATTATGTCCGTCAATCCGGGATTCGGCGGACAGGATTTCATCCCATCATCATTGAAAAAAATAGAAGATACGAAAAAAATGATAAATGCCCGAAAATGCAATTGTGAAATAGCAGTGGACGGCGGAGTTAAAGTTGAGAATGCACCAAGCATAAAAAATGCGGGCGCGGACATTCTTGTTGCCGGGAGTGAAATATTCCACAGCAAAAACCCGCTTGAAACCGCAAAACAATTAAAAGAGAAAAGGTAAACAATAATGTTAATATCAAAAATAAAAAAAATCTTTTTTGGCAAAGCGTTAGTATCGCTTCTGCTTCTTTTAACGGCAATATCCTGCGCAACTCCCCAAAAAAAGGAATTAACCGCACAATCTTCTACTGAAAAAAAGGCGCTTATACTTTATTACACTCTTTACGGAAGCACAAAAGACGTATCAAATTGGGTTGCCGAGGGAATGGGAATTCCCACTGACATTATTCCTATAAAAGATTATGAAAAAGCTGACCTGTCGCAATATGACATAATAATTCTCGGAAGCGCGGTCTATATGGAAAACGTCGCGCTTCCAATGAGAGATTTTCTAAAAGAACATCACGGTATTTTTAAAAATAAGAATGTGGCCATTTTCGTCGTTTCCGGAAGTTATCTTATCAGTGGGAAAAGATATCTCGGACTTTTTGAGAAATATTTGGGGGAAAAACCTCTTACAACTGCATATTTCGGAGGCAGAATGGTCCCTGATAAACTTTCGAAATTCCATTACTCAATTATGTTAAAATACTGGAAAGACAGGGGTCAGGAAGTGCAATTTTTTGATTTTACCGACAGAGGCGAGGCAAATGAATTCGGTAACGGAATAATGGCAATTCTTTCAAAAAAGGATTTGATAAATGAATAAACGAAGGGCATTTAATTTTATTCTGCAATCGCTTGTAATAGTTTTCTTAACATCCTGCGCGGGAAATTCTTATGTCAATGACAGGGAATCGGCACTCCTCGCAAAAGAGAAGGCATACACGAATAATTCACAGGTCAATACAAGTTTTACTCTTACGATGGGAGAAAGAGAATTTATACTTGCCGAAAGAGACGTAAAAAAAGGCAACAATAAATCTGCAATCGGACATTTCAAAAAAGCGAAAGATTTTTATGATGATGCCTACATCTCTTCATATGTCTTTCAAAGAAACTGGACAAAGGAAAATTATCAGAGAATTTTGTCACTGAAAGAAAAAAGATTATTTATCTCTGACACATTGAAAAAAGTTTACAGAGCGCTTTCTGAATCATTAATCAATGGGAAGTTGGATCAAAATGAAGCTGAGAATAAATTGATTAATCTGGAAAAAGCAAAAGTCCAAATCGATGAACTGTTAAATAATTCAGATAATTTCTTGCAAAAAGCATTAAAACTTTCTAATGAATACAATATGTTTAAGACTAAATATGTGACATTGGATGCAATAAAGGAAACCGATAAGGCAATCGATATTTTGAAAAATACAGTTAATGTCCTGTTTCCTGAAATGAATGTGCAGGAAAAATAGTTAAAAAACACCATGTTTTTAAGTATATGTCAAAGGAGAGAAGCAGACTGTCGGTTTTTTGAACATTTTTTATCTCAATAATTCAATAAGTTATGATTAACATCTAAAAAGTGTCGAAAAAATGAACATTTTTTCAAAAAGATACACCTTTTTAAAATATTTTTCTGAAATTAATATCTTTCATTTTTACAATTTATCATTAAGTATCAATATGTTATAAAATAGTTTCACTTTGTGGCACAATATTTGCTTATACGTTTAAAGGGGAAGAAAAGTATTTTTTTATTATTGATAAATTAGGGGGAAAGTAATGAAAATAAAAGTTTTGCTGTTACTCGTTGTAGCCTTAGCTCTATTTCTTTCTTATCCGGTGTTGTCCTCTGCCTATGACATAAAAGGCTGGGTTTTTGAAGATAAAAACTGCGATGGTGCTAAAAATCCCGGAGAAAGCGGAATTGCCGGGGTAACTATCGTATTGAGTCCGGGATCGATAATAGCAGTTACAAACGCAAAAGGTAAATTTGTTTTTACAGGACTTGGACAGGGCAGTTACAGTCTTACAGAAGTTGACCCATCAGGATATTGCAGTACCAGACCTAATGTAAGAATAGTAACTATTCTGTATCAGAATGTCACAGGCCAGTTATTCTTTGACAGCAAAAAAGGGATAAGTCCTCCCGCGGGATGTTGTCCTTAAACATAGTTTATAAATCTATCAATTAAGAGGATATGCTTTCAATATGAGAGCATATCCTCTTTTTTATTTCTCTCTTCTCCTAAACTACCACAGACGACAATGCCTACACTGAAAAAAAGAAGAATTATTCAGTGTATTCCGTGGTAAAATATTAAAATCAAAACCATAAACCACTGAACACATAGACAAAAAAACTTTGTGGTGATTAGACCTTTTTAAAGACAACCTCATTTCTAATATGTGACAGCATCCAATAAAATCATAATGTTAAGCTCTATCAAAACCTATGTTTTAAATTTATTGTACAGCAATGATAAGAATACTATTTTTCTTTCATATTCCGATAACTATATCCGTATCGATACAAATAACAGGACTTTGAAAATAAATGCTTGACTTATAAAAAGTAAAACATATATTTACGGAAGATGATTTACTGCAATATAAAATATAAAAAAATATATTATTTATTTATTATATTTTTCCTCTGTTTCTTTCTCTCCCCCAAAATATCGTCAGCAAAACACGGCAAAATCAAAGGAACCGTATTCGACGACAAAAACTGTAACGGAACAAGAAATGCGGGTGAAATGGGAATCCCCGGAGTCCTTATTACCGTTAATCCTGGTTCATATACTGATATCACCGACCATAAAGGGAAGTACAAAATCAAGGAACTGGAAAACGGAACCTATACTGTTGAAGAAACTGATCCGGAAGGATACTGCAGTACAACTCCCAACACAATCATTGTTGTTATTGACAAGAAAAAGAAAAAACATCATTCATCAACAAGCAGTGAAGGTGATGAGGATGACGATGACGACGATGATGATCACCACAACGATGAAGATGGGGGTAACTTTGGTGACAGCAGAAAGAGCATTAGCCCACCGGCAGGTTGCTGCATATATGAATAAAAGCTCTTAACTGCGGATAAAATTAAATTCTTCCGCCCATATTGAGTCTTACCATTGCACGCGCCAGTGCCAACTCAGCCCTTGCCACATCGACGTCTTCACTTCCGCTAGTAAGCCTTTCTTCAGCTCTCTTTCTTGCCGATTCAGCCCTTTCAAAGTCTATTTCTTCAGGCCTCTCGGCGGTTTCGGCAAGGATAATTACGGCATCTTTTCTCACTTCCGCATATCCCCAGCTTACTGATAGCTTTTTGGTTTCGTTCGATACGGTTGTATAAGATATCTGTCCCGCTTTCAAAACGGAAAGGAAAGGTGTATGCTCGGGAAGTACTCCGAATTCTCCGTTTATTCCCGGTGCTACAACTTCTTTTACATCCTCACTCGCCACCATCTTTTCGGGCGTGACTATTTCAAGAAATAATTTATCTGCCATTTTTTTACTGTTTCATTTGTTCGGATTTTTCGAGTGCTTCTTCTATTGTGCCTACCATATAGAATGCCTGCTCCGGAATTTCATCGTGTTCGCCGTCAACAACCTGTTTAAACCCTTTTATCGTATCTTCAAGTTTTACGAATTTTCCCGGGATGCCCGTAAACTGCTCGGCAACAAAGAAAGGTTGCGAAAGGAATCTCTGAACTTTTCTGGCTCTCGAAACAACCAGCTTGTCTTCTTCCGAAAGTTCATCCATACCCAAAATTGCGATAATGTCCTGCAATTCCTTATATTTCTGGAGAATTCCCTGAACGCTTCTTGCAACATCATAATGTTCCTGACCAATAATTCTGGGATCAAGAATTCTCGATGTTGAATCAAGGGGGTCAACAGCAGGATAAATGCCAAGTTCAGCTATCTGCCTTGATAAAACCGTCGTAGCGTCAAGGTGGGCAAATGTCGTTGCCGGAGCAGGGTCTGTAAGGTCATCGGCAGGAACATAAATTGCCTGCACCGATGTAATAGAACCTTTTTTCGTTGAAGTAATTCTTTCCTGAAGTTCTCCCATCTCAGTTGCAAGTGTCGGCTGATATCCAACTGCGGAAGGCATTCTTCCGAGAAGAGCGGAGACTTCCGAACCTGCCTGCGTAAAACGGAATATATTATCGATAAAAAGAAGAACGTCCTGCCCTTCTTCATCTCTGAAGTATTCCGCAGCGGTAAGCCCCGTAAGACCCACTCTAAGTCTTGCACCGGGAGGTTCCGTCATCTGTCCGTAAATAAGAGCCGTTTTGTCAATAACTCCCGATTCCTTCATTTCAAGCCACAGGTCATTACCTTCTCTCGTTCTTTCTCCCACACCGGAAAAAACGGAAACACCGCCGTGCTCCATAGCGATATTTCTTATCAATTCCATAATGAGAACGGTTTTACCAACACCTGCGCCTCCAAACAATCCCGTTTTCCCGCCAACAGAATAAGGCTCTAACAGGTCAACAACTTTCAATCCCGTTTGGAACATCTTAATCGATGTTTCCTGCTCTTCAAATGAAGGGGGGTCCCTGTGAATGGGATATTTTTTATCACTCTTTATATCGCCCATTTTGTCAACAGGTTCGCCGATAACATTCATAACCCTTCCCAGCGTGCCTTTCCCCACGGGAATACTGATTGGCGCGCCCGTATCTTCGGCTTCCGCGCCTCTCATTATTCCTTCCGTAGGCTGCATTGAAACCGCTCTTACGACATTTTCACCCAGATGAGAAGCCACTTCAGCGGTTATATAATTTGCATTGCCATCTGTTTCGGACATCTTAATCTTCAGAGCATTGAATATTTCGGGCATATGACCGCCTTCAAACCTCACATCAACGACAGGTCCTATCGCCTGCACAACCTTTCCTATCATTTTTGTTTCTGTCATTTCCTAATTCCCTTCATATTTATCTTAATTTTATTTATTTGCTCAGTTATCCGTTAAGCGCTTCAGCGCCGGCAACGATTTCAAGCAATTCCTTTGTAATAGCAGACTGACGGGCTTTATTGTATTTCAGAGTCAATGCGTCTATCATTTCTTCGGAGTTTCTCGAGGCATTTTCCATTGCGGCCATCCTCGCCGCGTGCTCGGCGGCAACGGAATCAAGAAGCGCCGTATAAATTATTACTTCCATGGAACGCGGCAGCAGCTCATTGATAATTGATTCCCTGTCAGGTTCATATATAAAATCTATGGGATAATCTTCCGAAGCATCCTCGGGAATTTCAACGGGAAGCAGCTGCTTTACCGAAACAACCTGAGAAACCGCTGATTTAAACTCATTATAAATTATTACTACTTTCTCTATTTCTTCCTCGATATATGTATTGACTATCTCTCTTGAAATCCTGACTGCATGTTCATATCCAAGATTATTGAAAAATTCCGAATAGCTGTTTCTGATATTCCAACTTCGCTTTTTGAAAAACTCACAGCACTTTTTACCTACAAGGGTAAGGTTAACTTCCTTGCCCGTGTTTTCCTCGATGACTCTGTTCGTTTCCTTTAATACATTATTGTTGAAAGCCCCACAAAGCCCCTTGTCTCCGGAGACTACTACTATTTCTATAACTCCCTCTTCTCCATTGCTCAAAAGAGGATGCGCATCTGCGCCTGCTCTGAAAGCAAGACTTTTGAGAACATCATCGATTTTCCTGCCGTAAGGCCTCGCGGCAATTATTCTTTCCTGCGCGCGCCTGAACTTGGCGGCAGAAACCATTTTCATCGCTTTGGTAATCTGCTCCGTTTTCTGAACGCTGACTATTCTGCGTTTTATATCTCTAACACTTGGCATTTGCCTTCAACCTCACTTAATTATTATCCAGAGACTGTTTAAATCCTGTCTTGAATTCATTAATTACATCTTTCAGTTTATTTTCGATTTCTTCGGAAATTTGTTTTTCCTTTTCTATCTTTGAAATCAGGTCCGCATAATTGCCTTCTATAAACTGAAGAAGTTCGGTTTCAAACCTCTTGCACTCTTCAATGGGAATATCATCGATAAAACTGTTTACACCTGCATAAATAGTAACAATCTGCCTTCCCACTTCAACGGGCTCATACTGTCCCTGCTTCAAAAGTTCCACCATTCTTTCGCCCTTTGCAAGCTGAGCCTGTGTAGCTTTATCAAGCTCGCTTCCAAACTGCGCAAATGCCGCCATTTCTCTGTACTGCGCAAGGTCGAGCCTCAATCTTCCCGCAACCTGCTTCATCGCTTTTATCTGCGCATTGCCGCCGACTCTGGATACGGAAAGTCCAACGTTAATTGCAGGCCTTACGCCGGAATAGAAAAGGTCGGTTTCCAGATAAATCTGACCGTCTGTAATGGAAATAACGTTTGTAGGGATATAAGCGGAAACGTCTCCTGCCTGAGTTTCTATTATAGGCAAAGCCGTGAGCGAACCGCCGCCCAATTCATCATTTAACTTCGAAGCCCTTTCAAGAAGCCTTGAATGGAGATAAAAAACGTCGCCTGGATAAGCTTCTCGTCCGGGAGGTCTTCTCAGGAGAAGGGAAAGCTGACGATATGCCGCCGCCTGCTTTGAAAGATCATCATAAATAAGGAGCGAATGACCACTCTTGTCTCTAAAATATTCTCCCATCGCACAACCCGTATAAGGAGAAATATACTGCAAAGGAGCAGGATCTGAAGCGGATGCCACAACTATTATGGTATATTCCATGGCGCCGTATTCTTCGAGAGTTTTAACAACCTGCGCAACTGTTGATTTCTTCTGACCCGTGGCAACATATATACAAACAACATCTTTGCCCTTCTGGTTGATTATCGTGTCGATGGCAACTGCCGTTTTTCCCGTCTGTCTGTCTCCGATTATAAGCTCTCTCTGCCCTCTTCCTATAGGAATCATAGAGTCGATTGCCTTGATTCCCGTCTGCAGAGGTTCCTTAACAGGCTGTCTTTCGATAACACCGGGGGCGATTCTTTCAACGGGCATAAACTCCTTTGCGTCTATAGGACCTTTACCGTCAATGGGTTCTCCGAGAGCATTTACCACTCTGCCTATCAACGCTTCTCCAACGGGCACTTCCATAATCCTTTTTGTTCTCTTTACGACATCACCTTCTTTAATTTTTTCAGCTTCTCCGAAAAGAACCGCGCCCACATTATCCTCTTCAAGATTCAAAGCCATTCCGAAAACACCGTGGGGAAATTCAAGCATTTCTCCGTACATTGCTTTTTCAAGGCCGTAAATCCTTGCGATACCGTCTCCGACAACCATAACGGTTCCGACTTCGTCAACCTGAAGGGAGCTTTCATAACCTGAGATTTGTTTCTTTATTATCTCGCTAATTTCCGAAGGCTTGATTTGCATCTTACCATTTCTCCTTATTTTAAGACTTTATTTCAATTTATAAGTTTGTTTCTGGCAATCTCAAACTGCGTTCTGATGCTTCCGTCAACTACCAAGCTTCCTATCTTTGTCACAACTCCGCCGATTATGGAAGGGTCTTCGTTTACATTCACGACGACTTCCTTGCCCGTTACCTCGGAAAGTCGCTCTCTGATTAGCTTGCTTTCGCTTTCATCGAGAGAGTCAGCAACGGTAATTTCGGCGCGCACCCTGTTGCACTGTAAATCGGCAAACAGAAGAAACTGTTCCGTGATGAGAGGAAGCAGAAATATTCCCCGTTTTCTAAAAAGTATAAGCAGAAAACTTTTCGTTATTACCGATGCTCCCGCTTTTTCAATAATTTCTTCCAACGCTTTTTCTTTTCTTTCACCGGGAATGCCGGGATTCATGAAAAAATTCAAAAGTTCGGCATTTCCTTTAAGCATTTCCGACATATCCGTCAATTCGGAATAGACAGAATCGAGGTCGGCATCCTTATCCAGACTTTCTATAAGGCTTCTGGCGAATTTTCTTGCCTGAGCGCTTTTATTCACTTTATGTCTCCAAGATTATCCAGGTATTTATTAAAAAGTTTCTTTCTCTCGTCGCCCGTTATCCTGCCTTTTACTATATCTTCAGCAAGAATGGTTGCCTTGATTATCATCTCTTTTTTAAGAGCATTTACGGCAAGCTCATATTCTTGCCTAATATTCTGTTCGTTTTGTTCCGCAATCCTCGAAACTTTTTCCTTTGCTTCGGAAATAATACGGACTTTTTCCTTTTCCATACTCGCTTTTGTATTGGCTTTTATAGTCTCAATCTCTTTGCTTAGATTGCTTATCTTCTCTTCCGCCGCTTTTAATTTTACCGATGCCTTCTTTTCCGCCTCCTGACTTTCGTCAAGAGTCTTTTTTATATTTTCAACTCTCGATGAAAAAAATTCGGGAATTATTTTTTTCAGAACGAAAAAAAGCGCGCCTGCAAGAATCAAAAAATTAATCCATTTATAAATTTCCTTTGCAAGGTCAAAATGTCCTCCTCCTTCGCCTGATTCAGAGGCAAAAACAAGAGCTGAAAATGAAAAAACCAGCATCACGACCAACAAAGAAACAAAAACTTTTTTTCCAAAAAAATCAGTCATTTTTAAACCCGCGCGTTTATAATTTTTTCTGCAAGTTCTTTTGCGATAACTTCTGTCTGCTCGGAAAGAGTTTCCGATGCTTTTTTCTTTTCGTCGAGAAGAGTCTTTTTTACTTCTCCCAGCTTCACATTTGCCTCTTCCTGAGCTTTCTTCACCAATTCCATACCCTCGTCCAATACTACTTTTCTGCTTTCCGCTTGCTCGATTACCGATTTTTTCTTTTCTCCCGACAACGATTCAACATACTGATTTTCCTTGGTTTCGCTTTGTTCGGAATATTTTTTTGCGTTATCGAGACGGGAATTCACCTTCCCTTCTCTCTCATCAAGAATTTTTGTAATGGGAATGAAAAGGTTTTTGTTGAGAATAAACATCAGGACAAGAAAATTGACGGCTAAAATGACAAGAGTAAAATTAATATCAAGCATTCTATTTAACCTTTAGCGAAAGATTTTTTTATATTAGCAACGACCTTTAACGGATATACCAAGGTTATGAGAACCGGAATGAGATATCCGGCCAAACCTGCAATCAGAGAAATATCAGAACAACTGACAGCACTGTAAAGAAACAACCCTGCAAATAAAAACCTCAGCAGATAACTGACTATCATGGGGAACTTGAACGAATTCCGCTTATCGACATTTAACATTTTCCCCGTGTTATCCACGAGAAGAGCTAAATTAACAAAGCCGATTATAATTCCCAGAATGAAGAATCCTGTTTCAACCATAATTTAAAATATTTTGTGTAAATAAAACAACCCGTTGCAATGAATACTCGTATTTTTCATCAAACGCGATATGCGTCTTTAGGGCTGCATTTTATCTTTAAAATCAACAAAAAAGCGCCCCTTCTTAACAAATGGCTTTTTTTTTGTCAAGACTATATCTTCCTTTAAAAATCAAATATTTCATAGCCGCGCAATATAGAAAAACCCTCATAAAATATCCCGAAGATGACCGGGATTCGGTTGTAAAAATAATTGAATTTTAAATATTTTTTAAACATTTTTCTCTTGTCTCTTGACAAAAGAGTGAAAATTTTATTATAAGTTGCCTCCTGATAATTATAATTGAAGGCAAAGTCAGGTTTTTGACAAAATAAAAGGAGAAACACTAATATGTCAGTTGTTATTAGGCTTGCACGCGGCGGGTCAAAAAAGAAACCACATTACAGAATAGTGGTGGCAGATTCAAGAAAACCCCGTGACGGAAGATTTATAGAAACATTAGGTTATTATACCCCTCAAAAAGAAGACAATCAGTGTGTTCTCAAAGAAGACCGTATCAGCGAATGGCTTAACAAGGGAGCAAAACCTTCTGATACAGTCAAATCAATCTTAAAGAAGGCAAATTTTTTCAACAAAGAACTGGCGCCGGCAACAGATATTTAAAATACGGCTTTCACGCTATTGTTCTCTCTGCACGGATTAACCTCATAAATCGTTGGAAATATCCATATGAAAGAATTAGTTTCATTTCTTACAAAATCTGTTGCAAAATACCCCGAAAACGTTGAAGTAACTGAAAAAGAAGCTGAGGGGAGTATTCTCTTCGAACTCAGAGTTAATGAAAAAGACAGAGGCAGGATAATAGGGAGGAAAGGGAAAACCATAAAAGCCATTCGGCACATCCTAAAAACCTCCGCGGGAGCAAATAACAGGAAAGTATCTCTGGAACTTGTTGAATGACAGGCGATAAGTCAAGGATAACAATCGGGAAAGTAAAAAAACCGAGAGGAAACTCAGGAGAAGTAACTGTCATACCACTGACATTCGAACCGAAGCGATTTGAAGAACTCTCCGCCGTTTATCTTGAAAACAAAGACGGCAAAATTTCAAAACTCCGGATAAAAGCGGTAAGGTTTCATAAAAACATAGTCATCGTAAAATTCCGCGATATCGATACTCCCGCAGACGCGTGGGAATACGAAGGCGCGGTAATAACCATAGATGAATCTGAAGCAATCGCTCTTCCCGAAGACCATTTTTTCGAACACGATATATACCTTTGCGATGTTTATGACGAAAAAGGCAACTCCCTCGGAAAAATCAGAAGCATACTGAAGACGGGAAGCAATGACGTTTTTGTGATAAACTCCGGGAAAGACGAAATTCTTCTGCCCGCAACGGAGGATTTTATTGAAAGAATAGACATAAAAGAAAAAAAGATATTTGTTATTTTACCGGAATACATCTGACATGATTATCCATATAATAACCATTTTCCCGCAGTCTTTCGAAGCATACTTCAGCCAGAGTATTTTAAAAAAGGCGATTGACAATAAGATTGTTGAGATAAACATCATAGACCTCAGGAATTACGCCGAGGGCAGGCACAGAGTTGTTGACGACTACCCCTTCGGAGGCGAAGCGGGTATGGTAATGAAACCGGAACCCATATTTAGATGCGTCGGGGAAATAAAGAAAAAAAACGACAAAGCAAAGCTTATTTTTCTCACTCCCGACGGAGACTTATATAATCAGGAAACAGCTAAAAAACTGGCCGGTGAAGAAGAGATAATACTTCTCTGCGGAAGATACAAGGGGGTTGATGAAAGAGTGCGAAAGTCTCTTGTGGATTTGGAAATATCAATCGGAAATTACGTTGTGTCCGGCGGGGAATTGCCCGCAATGATTGTCACAGATTCAATTATGAGAATGATACCGGGAGTGCTTGGAAATATGGAATCAGCGGAATCGGATTCTTTTTTCACGGAATTGCTTTCATCTCCCGTTTATACAAGGCCCGCTGAATTCAGAAATATGAAAGTCCCATCAGTGCTTCTTTCGGGCAATCACGAAGAAATCAGAAAATGGAAAATCGAAGAATCACTTATAAACACTCTGAGAAAAAGACCGGAACTTATCCGGGAATCATCTCTGAGCAACGAAGAAAAAACCATCCTCGGAAAAATTAAAAAAAATGAAAGAAGAGACAAAAAGTAATAAATCGGGAATTTATATCGCACTTCTTCATTACCCCGTGCTCAACAAGGAAGGGATTATTATCGGCACATCCATTACCAACCTCGACATACACGACTTGTCCAGGTCTTCCGCCACATTCGGGATAAAGAGATTCTTTATGATTACGCCCTTTGAGCAGCAGAACAAATTGCTTGAAAGGATTGTGGAACATTGGACAAAGGGAAAAGGGGCAAAAAGAAATCCCACAAGGACACAAGCGCTCAACATTGTAAAGGTGGTGACTACATTCGATGATGCAGTAAACAATATAGAAGAAGAGGAAAACCGGAAACCTCTTATTGTTTCAACTGCCGCAAGAAATATAGAAGGAAGCATCTCATTTGGCGCGCTGAGAGAGAGAATAGCTGAAACCGACAAACCTGTCCTTCTTCTTTTCGGTACAGGTTGGGGCATCGCAGAGGAGATACTCGAACGCTCAGATATAATCCTCGAACCCATTTACGGAAAAAACGGATACAATCACCTCTCCGTAAGATGCGCTTCGGCAATAATACTCGACAGATTGCTCGCAGATAAATAACTACCCCCCCTCCCCTCTTTTTTGTTTAGTTGACAGGAAGCTCAGAGCTGTAAGATAATTAAATCTAACATTAACAATTCAAATCAGGAGAAACATAATGCCTCCTAAAAAAAGCCAATCACATCCCTCTTTTCTTGATAATGTCAATCTGATGGTGGAAGAAGCTTTTTCCGCCATTAAACTCGATGAAGGTATCAAAAAAGCCATTAAGGCGTGCAGCTCAATCATTCAGGTAAGATTCCCCGTTAAGATTAAGGGAAAGATAGAGATTTTCACCGGTTGGCGCGCAGTCCACAGCACTCACAGACTCCCTGTAAAAGGAGGCATTCGCTACGCCCCCGAGGTTGACCAGGATGAGGTTGAAGCCCTTGCCGCACTGATGACATACAAGTGCGCCATTGTGGATGTGCCTTTCGGCGGTTCGAAAGGAGGATTGATAATCAATCCGGCAAACTACAGCAGAGAAGACCTTCAGCACATTACAAGGCGTTTTGCAATGGAGCTTGCGAGAAAGGGTTTCCTGAGCCCGGCGAAAAACGTTCCGGCACCCGATATGGGCACAGGTCAGCGGGAAATGGCGTGGATAGCCGACACATACAAACATCTTTTCCCCGAAGACATCAATTATCTTGCCGCGGTAACGGGAAAACCGATACAGCACGGAGGAATACGCGGGAGAGTAGAAGCGACAGGCAGAGGAGTGCAGTACGCGGTAAGAGAATTCTTCAGGCATAAAGAGGATGTAAAGTCCGCAAATCTGACTGCGGGACTCGAAGGCAAAAAAATGGTCATACAGGGACTGGGCAACGTTGGATATCACGCGGCAAAATTTCTATCCGAAGAAGACGGAGTGAGAGTAATCGCCATAATAGAAAAAGACGGAGTGCTTCTGGACGACAAGGGAATCAATGTAGAATCAGTTTACAGGCATATAATCAAAAAGAAAACCATTATAGGCTATAAAGGTGCGAAATTTGATAAAAACGGAGCGAAAGCCCTTGAAATGAAATGCGACATTCTGATTCCCGCGGCAATGCAGAACCAAATCAGAAAAGACAACGCGCCAAGAATTAAGGCAAAACTGATTGTCGAGGCGGCAAACGGACCAACAACACACGAGGCAGATTTGATTCTGCGCAAAAAAGGAATAGTTCTTCTTCCCGATGCCTATGTGAATGCCGGAGGTGTAACAGTCTCCTATTTTGAATGGCTGAGAAATCTTTCGCATGTCCGATTCGGACGTCTGGAGAGAAGATATGAAGAATTGAGAAGCTCGCAGTACGCGGAAGTCCTCGAGAAACACACCGGCAAAAAAATGGACAACAAGACAAAAAAAATACTCATTCACGGCGCCGAAGAAATCGACCTTGTTCGCTCAGGTCTCGATGACACGATGCGCCTCGCATTTCAGCAAATAAAAGAAGTCAGGAACAGAAACAAGAAAATTTCCGATTACAGGACTGCCTCATTCGTCATAGCAATAAACAAGATTGCGCGCTCCTATCTCGACCTTGGCGTATACTGACACCTTGCAGGCATTTTAAACCCGCGCAGAATATTATTCCCTCCTTCACCGGGAAGCTGTCCTGATATTCATATATTGGCTTAATAAATAACCAAAAGCAAAGATTTTTCATTTACTTATTCCAGTTGCTTCTTCCCTTTAAGTTTGTTCAACTAATTTTAAAATCAAGATTAATTTCAGCAGAAAGGAGACAATATGAAAGTGCACGAATTGACTGAAAAAGAAAGAGAAGAAATGGTTGATAAGTATTATGAAATAATGAAAATAGAAAGAAAACATCTCTCCAAAGAAGAACTTGAAAAAGAGATTATTGATTATCTTGAAAAGAAACATCCCTGTTCACTTGCCACTTGCGGTAAAGACGGAGTCCCCCGTATCTCGGTAGTGGATTATATGAGTGATGGTCTTATCATTTATATTGTGAGTGAAGGAGGAGAAAAATTTAAAAACATCAGAGAGAACAATAAAGTGGCAATCGGAATCGGGACATCTGCTAAAACAACCCTGTCAGTAAGAGGCGTAAATATCTGGGGCATAGCCAAAGTTTTTACCGAGGAAACCGAAGAGTTTGCCCACGGGATGAAGCTTTTCGGAAAGATTATAAAGGATATTCGCACCTCGGCAAAAACGTCTTTTGAAATGCCGAAGGGACTTTTGCGAATGATAAAGATAACACCCACGAAAATGGTTTATCACCATAATGTGAAGGGAATAAAAAATGCCCATTGGCAGGCATAATAATTTTTCTATCCGATTAACCGGCACACTTTAAAAAATAGGAGAGTATTGATATGGAAAAAACGTCTTCAGAAAAATCCCGCGACTATTACGGAATGCAGGGAAAAATACTCTATGTTGACCTCACGAATTCAAAAATAAGGGATGAAGAATTACCGGACGACCTAATCACCGGATTCATAGGAGGTGCCGGAATCAATGCAAAATTATTGTATAATCTGATGCGTGACAATCCGCAGGCAGACGCTCTTTCGCCTGAAAATCCACTTATCTTCGGATTCGGAGTAACAGTAGGCACATCATTTCCCTGTGCTTCTCGATTTACCGTTACTGCAAAAAGCCCTTTAACGGGAATCTTCGGAGACTCAAATGGCGGAGGGTGGTTTCCTGCAATGGTAAAGCAGGCAGGTTACGACCACATAGTAATAACGGGAAAATCTGACAAACCCGCAGCGCTTCTAATCGAGAAAGGAAAGCAACCTGAAATTGTTGATGCATCAGATCTATGGGGACTTGACACCTATGAGACCGATGAAAAAATACAGGAAAAATACGGGAATTGCGAATCAGCGCGTATCGGACCCGCAGGAGAAAATCTGGTCAGATATGCGAATATAAGCAACAGTTCAAAAAGAGTGGGTTTTAACGGCAGAGCAGGAATGGGATGTGTAATGGGTTCAAAAAATCTTAAAGCAGTTATTGTCAAAGGGAAAGGCGAAACAGTGCCTGTTGCCAATAAAGAGGAGTTTGGAGAACTTGCAAAACGATACGGCGAAATCTGGGGAAAAGGACCTTCCAATGCAATGCACAAAGAATATGGCTCAATGATTCTTATAGCGCAGACCGGCGCTCAGACACGGATAAACAACCAGCAGACAAAAATCACACCTGAACAACAGTCGCATTATGACATTACTGATATGGTGCAAAACTACAAGAAGGGACAAAGTGCCTGCTACCGTTGTTCTATCGCCTGCACAATGAAATGGGAAGTAAACGAAGGACCTTACCGGGGAGATAAATCGCACAAAATGGAATTCGGACATTATACAAATATGGGACCTCTCCTTGGCATCTTTGACTTTCCCGCACTCATACATATCTCTGATTTGGTAAACCGTATGGGAATGGACTGTGTGCAATTCGGATGGAATCTTGCAATGGCGATGGAGTGCTATCAGAGGAATATCATAGGCAATGAAGACACAGGAGGCATAGAACTCAAATGGGGTGATATTCCTGTGATTTCAGACATCATAATGAAAGTTGCCAAGAGAGAAGGTTTCGGTGACCTTCTCGCAGAAAGCATACCCACAATGGTATCAAGATTGAGTCCCGATGCCGAACCCTACGGATTAAACACGAAGGGTATGTCATTCAGTTACAACTGCACGGAAGGCATCGCACTTTCCCTTGCATCATCGGTTGCAACGCGGGGTGCAGACCACCTTAAGGGACACCCCTTCCCTGCTATGATTCCTCTCAATGATTATCTTGAAAGAATATTCGGGAAAGATATGCCTCCTGAAATTACCGAGCAGGGAAACCCCGTTGCCAAAGGGCGTGTTGTCTGGTGGCAGGAAAACTATAAGATGCTCATGGATTCACTGGGACTTTGTTTTATTCCCGTTGTAGGCGTTGATGTATTCGGCGAACCCATTATGCTATTTGAAGAGATGGGTGAAATATATGAAGCGGCAACAGGCAGGAGTCCTGAGAATCTTTTCGAATCAGCGGAAAGGGCATATCAGGTTGAAAGGTGCTTTAATGCTCTGCTTGGAATTACCAGAAAAGATGACAGCAGAAAAGGAACAAAGCGGGGAGAGGAAGACCCAATCAATCATCCGGGAATGCTTGATGAATATTACCGTTACAGAGGTTGCTCCAACGAAGGACTGCCCACACGAAAGCGCCTTGAGGAAATCGGTCTCTCCGATGTTGCCGAAGACTTAGCCAAAAGCGGAAAAATTTCAGATGACGAATGTCCGCCGATCGGCAAATTGACGGCGCAATCCTGAAAGGTATTTCAAGAACTGCTTTCTTCCATACAAAGCACAAAGTTCGGATTAAATAGATGACCGGACACCATTGAAAGGAGATAATGGAAAAAGACAATAGTTGCGTAAAAGTACTGGGAATCAGTCTTTCACCCGGTGTAACACGGGTTAACTTTTTCACCTGGTTTTATGTTGCGGCGTTTTCCACACTCATTCTTGCTTTTGCAAACGCTTTTCAGCCATTCATATTGACAAACTTTCTCGGCGTGCCTCAGGATGACCTTGGAAAATATACCGGTATGATACTGGTCTTTTCCGAAATCACCTTAATGATATTTACTCTTATCTCCGGCACCATTTCTGACCGCATTGGACGAAGCGTTATTTATTCTCTTGGGTTTTTTATCGCCGGAAGCGGTCTCTTTATGATATCTCTGATTGATTCGGTTCCCGAATACGTTCTTTGCCGTATGCTTTGGGCAGTAGGTGCATCGGCAATCGCTTCAATGCTTGCAACAGTGCTGGCAGATTATCCGCAGAATGAATCACGCGGCAAGATGACAGGATTTACCGGTGTTATGAACGGTATCGGTTCAATAACAAGTGTAACCGTAATGGT
>CAZJVM010000028.1:0-33462 GCA_964549305.1 uncultured bacterium | reverse complement strand
AATACCGGACATCTTAATCGTCACAAAGTCTTTTGTCAATTAATTTTTATTTTGTCAATAAAAATATTTTTACCCCGCCTGACAGATATAAAATCCGACTCGTGCCGCAAATGAGTTCGTAACGACAAATGATGTCACGCTCTCTGCCTAACTTAATTTAGTGTTGCGGCACTATTCGCGGTTTTCTAGACTCTAATATTTTATCCGTTGAATCGTCAACTGCAATAATATATTTGTCTTTAAGCCGCTTCCCGTTTTTTTATAGCACGCAGTAAAAAAAATGTTGACTCATATCGATTGGTTATGATTTATAGAATATTCAATACAGGACTATTTTACTCCTGTATTGATTGCCGGCAATGTTTTAAAATATTTATTTGACAAGAAGGCGGATGTTATGGGTAATTTGAAAGTTACAAACGCATTTTTTACCTTATTGCGGTACTCATTGTAACGTGTTTCATCAATTCAAAGAAAAGGTGCTTATTGCTGAAACTTAGAAGAGAAACCGATTATGCGATAAGATGTATTCTCCATCTTTCAAAAAGACGGATGTCGAAGTTTTCCAATGTGAGCAGAATATCCGACGAAGAAGAAATACCCTCCGCATTTGTTGCAAAGATACTTCAGAAATTGACTAATGGCGGTATTGTGAAACCGATAAGAGGCAAAAAAGGCGGATATGCGCTTTTGCTACCTCCCAATAAAATTACCCTTTTAAAAATCATTGAAATAATGGAGGGACTGCCCCAAATAAATGTTTGTCTCACAAAAGAAGGTGCCTGCAAAAGAAGCAAAACCTGCCCTTTTCATAAAACCTGTAAAGAAATTCAGGCAAATTTCATAAAATGCCTCAAATCCTACAATTTTACTAAAATTCTAAAAAATACCGGAGAGCAATGATGAGTGAAAATGCAGATTACAATTTTTCCGCTTCAAAAGGGTTTATCCTTTCATCGGTTTTCTGGGGCATAGTCGGATTGCTCCTTGGCATTTATTTGAGTCTCGAGCTTATTATGCCCGGAATGAATTTCGCGCCGTGGATAACATACGGACGACTGCGCGTCGTGCATACAAACGGCCTTGCAATCGGAATGGCCGTAGGCAGTATTATCGGAATCTACTATTATATGGTGCAAAAGCTCACGCGCGCTTCCCTTTTCGCGCCGAGGTTGGCCAAATTCAATCTTTATCTCTTCAATATTGCCGTAGCCCTTGCGGCAATATCCCTCTTTGCGGGAATAAACACCTCGAAGGAATATGCCGAACTTGAATGGCCGCTGGATATTGTCGTAGTTATTATCTGGGTCATTTTCGCAATAAATATTTTTGGCACCATCATTAACCGCAGGGAGAAACATCTCTATGTAAGCGGATGGTATCTGATAGCGACAATAGTCACAATAGCGGTGCTTTACATCGTCAATAACCTCGAAGTACCGGTATCGTTGCTGAAATCCTACAGCATATACAGGGGCGCAAACGATGCAAATGTCGAATGGTGGTACGGGCATAATGTTGTGGCATTTCTCTTCACAACTCCGATAATCGGTTTTTTCTACTATTTTCTCCCTGTTTCCACATCCCTTCCCATATACAGCCATCGTCTTTCGATAATCGGTTTCTGGTCGCTCCTTTTTGCCTATCTCTGGACAGGCGCGCACCACCTTATATATACGCCAATGCCCGACTGGATAGAAACTGTGGCAATCGCTTTCAGCATATTCCTGATTGCGCCCTCATACGCAACAGTCATCAACTGTGTTTATACGATGAAGGGCAACTGGGAGAAGATGAAAACCGGTTATTTAACCAAATTCTTCGTTGTGGGAATGCTTTTCTATGCTCTTCAGACTCTTCAGGGTCCTTCTCAGGCAATCAGGTCCTGGAGCAGAATCGTACACTATACCGATTATATCATCGGCCACGTGCATATGGGAACTATGGGATGGGTAACGCTTACAACCTGCGGAGGCATCTATTATATTGTGGCAAAGTTAAACAAAAACGGCATACACAGCGTAAAACTCGCCAACGCCCATTTCTGGCTCGTCTTTTCCGGTCAGCTTGTTTATACGGTCAGTATGTGGATTGCAGGTATAGCTCAGGGATTTAAATGGAAAGCGGTAACTGCTGACGGCAGTCTTGTATATACATTTATGGACATAATAAATGCGACAAAACCCTATTGGGCAGCACGGGCAGTGGGAGGAATGATATATTTTGTTGGTTTTATAATATTCGCGTACAACGTTGTAATGACATTAAAAACTTCACCAAAGGAGGCTGACTGATGGCTATTGCAGAGAAACCTGTTCTCCTTACTGTGGCGGCACTTGTGGTAATACTTATCGGTACCGTCGTAACAATGGTTGTTCCCTTTTACATCACAGATATGATGACTCCCCATAACGAAAAAAACACTCCCTATTCTGCTCTCGAACTCGAGGGACGGGATATCTATATCAGGGAAGGATGCAACAACTGTCATACGCAGACGGTTCGCCCGCTTCCCGAGGAAAAGTTGAGATACGGCGATTATTCGAAAGCCTGGGAATTCGAATACGACACTCCCTTTCTCTGGGGGTCGAAAAGAACAGGACCCGACCTTGCCCGCATAGGCGGTAAATATCCGGATAGCTGGCACATCGAGCATTTCAAAAATCCGAGAAGTATTGTCGCGGGTTCGATAATGCCGAAATACGCCTTTCTTGCCGGGACTCCCCTCGATACATCGCTAACACTCAGGAAGATGGATACTCTGGGATTTCCCTATAAAGAGGCCGAATTGATTGCATTGGAGAACAAAACCGAGCTTGACGCGTTAATCGCGTATATACAGAAACTCGGAAGAAGCGGAATAACGGAAACCACCACTAAAGCGAAAGATATCGTGCCGGTAGGCGTTGAGAACCCCTTCGAACACGATGATACCGCAGTTTCACAGGGAAAAGAAATATTTATGAAACGTTGTAAATCCTGCCACGGTGCAGACGGCGGAGGCAAAATAGGCCCCGCCCTGACTGATACGGAATGGATTTACGGAAACGCTGACAGGGATATATTCATATCAGTTTATGACGGAAGACCGAAAGGAATGCCTAAATTCGGCAGCAAGATATCTGAAGACGATATCTGGAAAGTCGTAACTTTTGTAGGTTCAATTGCAAACAAGGGCACCGAACCTGAATCGAGCGAAAAACTGACCCTGCCCGACGGGGCAAAAAACCCTTTTTCGTTAAAAAACGAAATAATAGCGTCAGGCAAACTGGTTTTTAAAACCAATTGCGCCATATGTCATAAAGAAGATGGAAGCGGGAATATAGGACCTAACCTTACGGACAGTGAGTGGAAATACGGCAATTCCGATAAGTCGCTTTTTGAAACAATTTATAACGGCACAAAGGGCGGCATGCCGCACTGGGGAGGAAAAATACCAGATGATGAAATTTGGCAGGCAATTACATTCATAAGAAGCCTGTCCGGCAAAAAAGGATAAGAACTTAAAGCGGTAAATAACTTATGTCTATAAACCAGTGGTTATATCTTGCTATCATCGCGACTTTTGGCGTGGTATTTGTGTCAATAGTCGCATACTACTTCAACGGGAAACGCTATGATAAAGTAGAAAATCCGAAATTCAAGATTCTGGAAAATGAAAATGAAGCAGTAAAAACTGATGAAAAAGATTAATAAGTTTCAGTAGAATGAAAAAGCTCTGCATAGAGGAGGAAAAAAATGGCGATCGATGAAAAAAAAGAAATTCAGGATGTGGACAACAACTGCACTGAAAACGCAGTACCTCCTGTTTTCCTTGTGCTCTTTGCCGTTGTAACAGTTTTCCTCATCGTGTATGTTGTCCGCTTCACTCCGGCAATTTCCGGATGGACATCTCAGCAGGATTATCTCTCGACGGCAAAAACTCCCGGTGACAATGTTGGAGACCTGAAGCAGGAAATTCCCCTTGAAAAAAACGCTTCGGCAGTTAGGGAAGGAAAAACAATTTTTGCAGACTACTGCGCGGACTGCCACGGCGAAGACGCGACAGGAGACTTCGCGCCAAACCTCACTGACTCGGAGTGGAAATACGGCGCAGGCGACGAAGAAAAGTTTGATGTCATAACCAAGGGACGCGGTGCAGACACGGACAACGAGATGCCTTCTTTTAAGGAAGACCTTTCTGAAGAACAGATTTGGAAGGTTATCGATTTTATTGATTTTCTGTAATATTTATTTTTTTTCAATGGGTCTGTCTGTTTCGCAAACATAAAATTGCAGTCTTACTGCATAATGCGGTTTAAACCTTCACCAGAAATAATACCCGCAGATGAAATCCGAAAAGGAAATCACTCTTAAAATTGACGGCATTCAGTGCGCTTCGTGCGTAAATTCCATCGATAAAGCAATAGAAAAAATCGACGGCATCTTATCCTTTTCTCTCTCCGGAAACACGGGAATTGCCACGGCTTGTCTTGACGAGGACATAACAAGCGATGAGGCAATCATCTCCGCAATCAATTCTCTGGGATATCGCGCCCGTTATTTCTTTTATGAAGACATTGAAAAGAGCTTAAAAGATGAAAGACGAAACCTTCTGTACAGACTGGGGACGGCGGGTTTTTTCACGATGCAGTTAATGGTTGCAAGTCTTGCCCTTTACTCAGGCTATTTCAAGGGAATGGACGAGACTTCAAAATTATTCTTTCAATTCATTTCTCTTATTCTTTCCACCCCTGTAGTTTTCTATTGCGGATGGCATTTCCATTATCGCGCGTTTAAAGGAATTTTCGGAAAAACTATAACAATGGACACCCTTATCAGCATTGGCACATTGACTGCGTACTCATACAGCATTTATCAAATTCAGGAGGGTGGAGAAGTTTATTTTGACACTGCATCGATGATTATAACATTCATCCTCGCGGGACGCACAATCGAGGCATACGCAAGAGGAAATGTCACTTCCGTATTTAAAAAATTCAGAGAATTTCTCGAAGTAAAGACAACAGTCATTGACAGAGAAAGCGGAGAAATGGTGAGCATACCGGCAGAAAAGATACAAAAAGAGGATATCTTTATCGTACACCCCTTTGAGAGAATCCCCTGCGACGGAGTTATTGAAGAAGGCAATACGGAAATAAACGAAAGTCTTCTTACGGGGGAATCCTTTCCCGTAAAAAAGAACGCGGAAGACAAAGTCGTCGCCGGCACATCGAATATGTGGGGTGAGATAAAGTGTCGCGCAATAAGTGACGCCGACAATTCCTACATTACGGGAATAATTAATCTTATAAAAGATTCTCTCCTCCAAAAAGCCTCTGCTCAGCGTTTCGCGGACAAAGTCGTATCTGTTTTTGTGCCTGCTGTAATTGCTTGCGCAGTTTTAACTTTTGCCGTGCAAATTGCCGTAAATACCCCTTTTCGCGTCGCTCTTATGTCAACCATATCAGTATTGATTGTTGCCTGTCCCTGCGCTTTAGGTCTTGCCACACCGCTTGCCATAAGCAACTCGATTTCAAAGGGGATTGAAGAGGGAATTCTCTTTAAAAATCCCGAATCCCTTGAAAAACTTAACAGCATCGATTCCGTAATATTCGACAAGACAGGGACTCTTACATTGGGAGTTTTGCGGCTTTCGGATATTGTCATAAGCGAGGAAAGTGACACAAACAAAGACGATATTCTCCGAATCGCATCATCGCTTGAAAAAAACATAGACCATCCTGTGGCAAAAGCAATAGTGTCTTCATTTACAGGTGATTTCAAAATTGACACAAAAGATGTCAAATATTATCCGGGATTGGGCGCCGAAGGAATTATTGAAAATAAGAAAATTCTCATAGGCAATGAAGCGTTGATGGAAAAACATTCCATAAAGGATTCGGCAGGGTTTCTGAAAAAGAAAAATGAAGTCATCGCTAAGGGATCAATGGCAGTATTTTATGCTGATTCGGGAAAATTAGACGCGATTCTCGTTTTTGAAGACACGTTGAGAAGCGAGGCAGTTGAAGTAATAAATAAGCTCAAATCAAAGGGAATTAAAACCGGAATGCTCACAGGAGATAACAAAATAACCGCCGAAAGAGCACAGGAAATCCTCGGGCTTGACTTCTACGCATCAGATCTTCTGCCCGAAGATAAAATTAATGTAATAAAAGAAAGAAAACAAAAAGGAGAAACAATTCTTTTCGCCGGAGACGGAATAAACGACACACCTTCGCTCGTTGAGGCTGATATAGGTGTTGCGATGAATGAACCATCACAGTTTGCGCCTCTCTCATCGGATATCGTGCTTTTGAACAACAACCTCAGGGGAGTTGTCAGCGCCATAGAAAGAGGGAAAAGAACGCTTCGCAAGATAAAGATAAATCTCTTCTGGGCATTCTTTTACAATATCGTTGCCATTCCATTTGCCGCACTCGGCTATTTTCCTCCGGTACTTTCCGCGGCGCTTATGAGTTTGAGTTCCGTTTCCGTGTGTTTGAATTCCCTCAGAAAATAATATTCCGGAAACCCGGAAAACACTCTGCCTGTTCATTATTGGAATTTCTGATGACCGTCATGATGTGGGATGAAGCGGAGGATCGAATTCTTTCAGGTTGTCCGGCACTTTAATCTCTTCTCTCTCTTCGCCTGCCCCGGGCACATATTTCATCAGCCACTCATAGGTCGCTTTGATTGCTTCTTCTTCTCTGCCGTAAAAACGATGTGAAGTGTATCCGGGAGGAGGGTTGGACAATTTTGGTTCAGGCAGTTTAACGAAAGAAACATTTACTCCTTTTTCCTTCAGATGGTTGTAAAGACGTTCAGACCATTTCAGGGGAGTTACTTCGTCGCCTCCGCACCAGGCAATGAGATAGGGAATTTTCAGTTTTTCCCCTTCCCTCTCCACAACTGACAAAGTGTCCTTGCCGTAATAGCTTAAAAAGCTTTTGGGTGTGAATTTTATGGTTTGCTTCCAGTGAGTCATAAACTCGTACAATTCATCTCCCTTTCCCGCGTTCACAAGGGCTTTCGCGGTCTTCTCGTGTTTTTCACGCAGACCGTCACCGAAAATGGCATATTCGATTGATTCACGCCCGTCTGCCACAGTACCGTAAGTGCCCACTGCGGAAACACGCTTATCTTTTGAGAACACGGGATAAATGGCAACCATCTGAGTCCCTTTGCTGTGTCCCATCAGGAAGACCTTTTCGTATCCGAGCTTTTCGAGAAAATCAACTCCGGGCGCAATGTCCATCACCGCATCTTCAAACAATGTAACACCTCCTCCTTCCGTAGGCCCGTTATCTCTGCGGTTTAAAACAAGAGTTGTCACCTTGTATGGTTCCCAATAAAAACCAACCCATCCTGACATACTCTTTTTATAATTTCCAAAGGTGCCGTGCGACATAAGAACGGCAAGTTTTTTCGTCCTTCCCGAGGGCACAAAAAGAGCGCCTTCAAGTTTTGTTCCGTCCTTTGCACTGAGAGTGACGGAATATACCTTCAGATCGGAATTGTTACGTGTTTCGCAGTCCGCCTCATCGACGCCTATTCCCCCGTCGCAAACATCCGTGCCGTCCCCTCCTTCGATTATGTCATTGCCCTTGTTCGCAACGAGCATATCATTGCCGCCTTCACCGTAAATTTTGTCATCGCCGTCGTTTCCCACAAGAATGTCATTGCCGTCACCTCCGCATATGACATCATCACCGCCTTTGCCGAGTATATAATCATTGCCGCCTAATCCCGCGATTACATCAGTTGTGTATGTGCCGGATATGACGTCGTTTCCTTCGGTGCCCACAATAGTCGCTTCAATTCCGTTGCATTCGATGGCAAATGATTGAGGTAAAATGACTGCTGAAAAAAGAAGTAAAAAAACTGCCTGATACATTAACTTGCGGATTGTTAAAATTTCAGAACATAGATTTTTCATATTTTTACCTGATTTTCTTTAAAGATTTTTTATACTTTACCTACCGGTGCTTCCTCATTGTTTCCCGCTGTCCGGATAATTCCTATTTTTTCATATACGGGTTTCACTTCACGCCTCCATTTGGGAAGATTCTTTGTAAAAAGAAGCGTACCCGAAAAACAGACTATTCCGCATATAAGCACGGACAACTGCGCCCCTATCCTGTTAGCCATAGCGCCCGCGAGGAAACTGCCGATGGGAGACATTCCCATCATCGCCATTGTAAAAAAGCTCATAACCCTTCCCCGTCTGTTATCATCGGCGATAGTCTGCAACAGAGTGTTGCTCGATGCCATCTGGAGAATTATCGCATATCCGGTTATGAACATCATAATCATGGAAATCCAGAATACATTTGAAATCGAGAAGACAATTATTCCCGCAGAAAAAATGAGAGAATAGTTGGAAATTATCTTTGCAAGCCCCATTACCGATTTTCTCATTGCAAGGTAAATCGCTCCCGCAAAAGCACCGAGTCCCGATGCCCCCATAAGAAAACCGAGCGTATCGGGACCTCCTTTTAAAATATCTCTCGCGAAAACGGGCATCAGCACAAGATAAGGCATTCCCATCAGACTTATAAGCCCCACAAGAAGCAAAATTGACTTAATAGGGAAAAATCCGAAAGAATAGGAAATCCCTTCCTTAAGCCCCTTGAACACATTCGATGTATAAGAGTCTTTCTCCTTTTGCGGCAGGCGAATCATCATAAGAGAAATTATGACCGCGATATATGAAATCCCGTTAACAAAGAAACAAAGCCCTTCTCCTGCCGCAGCGATAATCAATCCCGCAATAGTCGGACCCAGAAGACGCGCGGCATTAAACATAGATGAGTTGAGGGCAATGGCATTTGCGAGGTCTTCGCGCTTTTCAATCAAATCAAGGACAAAGGACTGCCTTGTAGGCATTTCAACCGCGATTATGATGCCGATAAATATGCTCAGCGCAATAAGATATCCGGTGTTTATAAGATTAGTGAATGTAAGCAGAGATAATGTGAGCGCCTGAATCATCGCAAGTATCTGGCAAAGAAGTATGATTTTTCTTCTGTCGAACTTATCTGCCAAAACTCCTGCAAAAGGCGAGAGTATGAAGCTTGGAAACTGGCTTGCAAAGGATATTACGCCCAGCAGAAGCGCTGACTCCGTAATCCTGTAAACAAGCCAACCTATGGCAATCTGCTGCATCCACACGCCAATAAGGGAAATACACTGTCCCATAAAAAAAAGCCGGTAATTCCTGTGGCGAAGGGATCTGAAAAGAAGTGATATTTTTGACTCGTTTTCGTCTGCTTCCGCGCTACCGCTCACAACTGCACCTGACCTTCGATTTTCTCACTCATATTTTTTAACCTTCTGCTCTTCTAAAGCTGATAAAAATAATCTTTTTTACTTATAACCGTCATTTGCTAAAAATTCAACTAATTGCACAATATGCCTTTATCCGATGCGCGCGCCTTCGAGTGCACCCCTATAACGATTACTAACCGGAAATCTCAAAGCCGGAAAGACTCCAAAGTCGTCACCGGACTTTTTTTCATAGTTGCGGCAAATTTTTTTCAGTTTTTATCACCTCCTTTTTTATGTTTATGATATCTTCTTAATTATGGAAATCTGGACAATATTTCTTCTTTTTTTTCTTTGCCTCACTATGGGAATAGGAGGATGGCTTTTTTTTATATGGGCGGTTAAGACCGACCAGTTTGAAAACCTCGAGGAAACGAAATATAAAATAATCGAAGAGGAAAACAGAAGCGGCAAGGGACAAGAGACTGTCAATAAGCCCTCTGAAACTAAAAAGAAATAAAACAAAATTTATTCCGGTTATTTTTCCTTTGACAAAATAAAAAAAAATTGGAAACTGACAGCTCATTCTTTGAACGAATTGTTTTAGTGTTCTATTTTCACAATCTGAATGCAGGAGATAAAAAATGACTGAAGAATATTCATTTCCGCCCTATATGGAAACAATGGAAGAAGCCATAAAAGTTTTCGGAGGCGAAAAGCAGACAACATATAAGGGCATGGATATCACACCTTTGTGGGACCTTAAAGGAGAAGGTTTTTCAAGCTACAAGTATCTCTACAAGGCGCCGAAATTTGAAAAGATTTGCATAGGTTTTCAGAATTTCAGGGATATGCTTATGTCCTACGCGCTGATGATTTTTCCAGACGATGAGCACTCGCTTCCTATTTTTTCCTCCTATTGGGCAGAGAATAAAAAGGGGAGTTACTTCATCGCCGACTTTTATCCGACAGCAGACTGCATAGTCGATATCCCTTATATGGAAAAATATCTCGAACCACTTGAGGACGCCTATTCAAAGGGAATAGACGTTTTTAAAGGTTCCCAGGAAAGAAACCCTAACTGGTTTAATGCGCTCATATCTCCTTACTGCATAACAGGAAGCATTGCCCCGAGCACAAAGGAGTCACAAAACAATCTGATGGAAATTACAATGAACTACTTCAACATTTATGTTGATCTCTGGAAAAAAGACGAACCAGCCGACCCCGAATATATGAAACGCCTCAATGAAAAAAGGGATGCCATTCGGCTGAACTTCAGGGAAAAAGACCCCGGCGGAATAATGATGGTAAAGGCGGTAGGCGAAGAATTGGCAGAACTTTCAATCAAAACATTATTCTAAAAAAAGTGGCCCGGGGTACGCCCCGGCGCTGATTCACACAGTTCAAAGATTACAGGCATACATTTACAATCATCAACATTTCAATGAAATTCAAGGCCCCCGCATATATTTATTGCCTGCCCCGTAATATAGTCTGAATCCGACGAAGCAAGAAAAGCGATTCCCGCAGCCAAATCCTCGGGCTTGCCTACACGCTGAATGGGAAGTTGTCCCGACATCATCGACTGCTCGGCAACCATCTTGACCATACTGCCTTCAGGCATATCTACCGATTTGTCACCGCTATGCCATATGGGAGTATCAATCAATCCGGGACAGATGCAGTTTACATTTATTTCGTTTATTGCCAGTTCACAGGCAAGCGCCTTTGTAAAACCAATCACAGCGGCTTTCGATGAGACATACGCGCCTCCGCCTCCCCCCTGCGGGCTTTTTCCCATTGTCGAGGCAAAGGTTATTATTTTCCCTCTGATTCCTTTTTCAACCATATGTTTTCCGATAATCTGAGATGAAAGAAACATTCCCGTAAGATTCACATCGAACACCCATTGCCACTTTTTGAGGGTTTGATCCATTATTGTGTCATTCTTGTCGCCCACTCCGGCACTGTACACAAGTATGTCAATATGCTCCATTGCCGATATGGCATCATTTGAAAATTTTATAACCTCATCGGGAATAGAAGAATCAACGACAAATCCGACAGATTTCCCTCCGGATTTTTGAACTTCCGTAACTGCACTCTCAACGCGCTCTTTTACGATATCTCCGATTACGATATTCGCGCCTTCCCGCGCCATGCGGATTGCTCCCGCTTTTCCTATTCCGCTTCCTCCGCCAAGCACAATGGCATTTTTGTTTTCTAATCTTCTGCAATTCACCGTCATATTTCCATCCTCTAAAAAAAGACAATCACAAGATGATCGCGCTTGTTAATTTATTGTATGCCGCGTCCCAGAGCGAGATAGTATGAGCGGTGTGTCACTCCCGGTTCGCCCTTCTCTTCAGCTATCTTTTCAGCGTTTTCTATAAATTCCTTCACATTGCCTCGATTGAGTTTTTCACCGAGAAGCGCGCTTGCAAGGGCATATTGAGCGTGTCCGCACCACTGTTTGTTGCAGTTTTGCTGGACAAACTCGAGATTCTCCCTTGCCTGAGCTGATATATCAAGGCACTGTTCAACTGTCTCTTCATCGCAGAGCACGCAGGCCATATAATGGTCCGTTACCGCGGGACGGGGTTCGGGAAGATTTTCTTCCATTTTCCTGTAATTTAAATCAACTCCCATATTGCTGATTGCCTTATCGAGAAGAGATGGAAAAACCGTTCTCGCGCCCGATGAATCCCTTAACTGCTCCGCGAAGCGCATTATTTTCTTAACCGTTTCAGGAGGCACTGTTCCGTCTGATAGCATTGTGCTGAGGTTGCACACGGAATGACAGCACCATTTTCCCTTTAACCATTCGTGGGTTTCTTCTTCGTAGGAAGCATTGAACTCTTTTTTTCCGAAACAGAATTTCGTAAGCCCGCACTTGCGGCACATATTTATGAACTCATCACCGATGGGTCCGAGCTTTTCAATATACATTGAGCCCTGTTCGGCAAGAAGCTTCATCTTTGTTCTGTAAAATTCAACACAATAATCCGAACAAAAATCAAGTTCATCAACAATAATCGGCTCTTTGCCGGTAATCGCTTCCTTGCAGGTTTTACAAATAGCCATAATGTCACCATCGTAAAAGGTTTAAATTAAAGGGCTTTGTCCAGATTTTTAATAATCATGGGAACAAGGTCAAAGTGCATAACGCAGAAAAGTTCGTAATCTTTTATCCCCATAAGACTTCTTCCGCCGTGGTCGCCAAGAGTGAATGTAATACCCTTTTCAAGAAATGGCTTGGGAAGCGCCATCGCGCACCACGAAGTACCGGACATTCCCTGAACAACTGTTCCCGTTTCCCAAGTATATGCCTTCGTGAGGCGGTAAATCTGATTTGCGTTGCCGACAAAATGCACAAGGTCAGGCGGTTCTTCCATATCTTTAAGCTTACCTACTATAAGATATTTATGGTGCTTGAAATGCTTTTGAATCTGTTGCCCGATTTTTCTAAAAACCTTTTTATCGCCATAAGGCGCGCCTTCGCCAAACAATACGCTCATTCCCGCTTCCCGCTCTTCCTTGGGGACTTTCCTCGTGCCTATACCCCCGTAAAGGGTTCCCCCGCAAACACAGTTGTTTCTCGTAAAATAAAAGGGACCCTCTTTTTCCCATGCTTCCGCGGCGATTGCGCACATCATACTCATATCATCGCCATAGTAGGGAATATTTTTCGGCTCTTCGTCGGTCACTTTAAATCCGAGAATATCACGCTCGAATTCAACTTTTTCCATTAACTGTTTAGCATAATCGCTTGAAAGACTCATAAAACTCTCCCTTCCTTATTAAGATTGATTCAGATTTTTTAGCTTTTATTGAAGGATTGAAAACTTTTAACAATTGTTCAACTTGTTATTAATCTTTGATGAAAAATTATCAAGGATAAAAATTGCGGCAAATTCAGAATTTTCTCCGGCATTTCTGCAGAGATATTGTTTTTTTTTGACGGCATTTGAACATATGACTTGATTTTTCAGAGAAGGTTTTCTATTTTACGCGCATCTTATAAAGATAGTTCTCTACACACAAAACAAAAGGAGGAATCGATGAGACTAAAGGATAAAATTACAGTCGTGACAGGCGCGGCAGGCGCTATCGGAGGTGCTATTGCTGAAAAATACGCAGAAGAAGGCTCAAAGGTAGTTGTAACCGATATCAATGAAGAAGGCGGAAACAAAATAGTTGAAGGAATAAAAGCAAAAGGTGGCGAGGCAACATTCATTCTTGCAGATGCCTTCAAGGAAGATGAGCTTGTAGCGATGATTGACAAAAGCATAAAGACATACGGGCAGATAGACATACTCGTAAACAATGTTGGTTATGACTTTGACATAATGAAGGGACTTGACGAAATAAACTCCGAAAACTGGAATAAGTGCATTGACCTGAATTTAAAATCCTTTTACATCTGCACACGTGAAGCGGCAAAGGGAATGATGGAAAGGCGATTCGGAAAAATAGTAAATATGTCTTCTCTTTCGAGAAGGGGCAACGCGATTCAGCTCATCTACTCATCAACAAAGGCGGGAATCGAGGGGTTTACAAGATCCTGCGCCACATATCTCGGGCCATACAATATAAATGTAAATGCCATTGCGCCGGCGCTCATTGAAACGGAAAGCATCAAATCACAGATATCCAAAGAAGAATGGGAAGCACTTAAAGCTGACTGCGAATTCAGATATCCCCTTGGTCGCGTAGGACAACCGATAGATGTGGCAAACTGCGCTCTTTTTCTCGCATCGGAAGAGGCATCATTTATTACCGGTCAAACAATAGAAGTTACCGGAGGAGCGAGACTTTAGACATATCAACTAATTTTTGAATAATTTAACAAATCTTTACATCCTGTAAATATTTAATTTACGATTTTTTAAGATTACCCGGATTGAACATTTTAGTAAAATATTCATATGAACGATTGAACATATGTTTGTTTTTCGTTGACTAATCGTGTGTGTGTTGTTAAAGGGAAGAATCAGCTTAATTGATTTGCATGGCAAATGAACTACTAACTATAAAAGAGAGGGAATACAATGGCTGAACTGAATTTTACGGAAAACACAAAAGCGCTGTATGATACAATGCTCGAACTTTCACCGAAACCCTTCAGAGAACAGACAAAAAAACAGCTTGATGAATCCATAGACAAAATGATTGGCGAAGGAAACGCGATTACGGAAGAAAACTTTATGGAAGTGGTAAAGGAAACAACACCTAAAGCATTCCTTCCTATGGCGCTCAATGTTCTGGAACCGATGCTTACAAAGAAATAACCTCTCGACAATTAATATTTTAATGGAGCAGAATGAGATGAGTAATATAGAAACTGACGGAAAAACGACAGGATTTCATATTGACGAAATGCTCTGCACCGGTTGCGGAGAATGCGTAAATGCGTGCCCGTTGAAGATTATTGAAATAATAGACGGTCAGTGCAAAATGGTTAATGATATGATTTGTCTTGAATGCGGAATGTGCCTGAGAGCATGCCCTGAAGAGGCGATTGCAATTGACGGTCTTGATGAAACAGGAATTGTTGACGAACACAAGTAATAATTAAAGGAGAGATGTCATAATGGCTGAAAAATTTGAATTTACCGATTACAACGGACCTATGTGGGAATTGCTGCAGGAAATGAATCCTGTACAGGTTTTTGAGTTTGAGGGCATGGATTTGAGCGACCTCAACAATTTTAAAATAGGAAACGACGATTGTTTTCTAAGATGTTACAAAGCGGATAAAATCGAGAAAATAACTATCTCAAAGATGAACTTCTTCGGCGGAATGCTCGCGGGAGGAACGGTTATCTGCCCGGCGGAAGACAGCGACCTCCCCACTCTTTCATCTGACTGGGACGAATCGGAAGACCATATTCACGCAATAATCGATTTTATTCCCGGGGACGATCCCGCAAGAAACGCCGATTATCTCAAGAACTATCTCTATGAACCTCTGGAAGAGATCTACAAAAAATACTGCCATATTCCGGGCCTTGCCGCAAATGTCTTTCACTGGGTAAGGGCTTTTCAGTCACCTTATATGCTCACCGGTCATATAAAGCAGGTCGATAAGGGAAAACACGTTCAGGACTTTTTCAAGTGTTCTCAGGAATATCTTAAAAAATATATTGAAATCTGGAAAAAGTCGGAAAAAAAGGACCCTAATTCTCCGGAAATGAAACTTGTGCATGAGAGAAGAAAAAACATCAGGGAATCGTACAGATACAATGACCCGGGAGAAGGACCTCTCACGAAAGTACTCGGCGCGGACAGGGCAAGAAGAATTCTAAATACTCTTATGCCTTAACAGTTTAAGCAATCCCAAAAGGCAGACACGCGGGAGTGTCTGCCTTTTTTATTGTATCAGGCCTTGTTTTTCGAATTTTTCATTCCATTGCATTACCACTCCATAGTCACTTGTTCATACGATAAAAAAACTTTGTATTTGAGATAATTTTAATGTTACTAATTTCAGAAAAAGGATTTTAGAAAACATTATTAAATAGAGAGGTATGGATATGTATAACGAAAGCTGGAAAGGACTTGTCGATTTTTACGAACTTGCATTCGGTAGTTGGATTGGATACGCCTTTCTTGTGTGGATGTGGAAAAAGCTATTCAAATATGACTACGAAGGATGGCGTAATTCCCTGGCGCTTCTCATTGGGGGAAGTTTTTATATTATCAATCACTATTTCCTGAAAGCGCCCTTCTACAACCCCGTCATATGGGCATACACAATTCTCTTCATCGTTATCTGGTACTTCCTCTTTGTCCACTCTTTCCCTTTTTCAATAGGGAGAAAAATATTGGTTTTTTTGGCAAATTTTCTTTTCACAATCGTTTATGTCCTTGCCGAGAATATCGCGAGATGGGGACATTGGGGAAAACTGATTCCGGGCCTGGAAATACCTGAATTCATCTTTATGATTATTTCATTCTTAGGCACTATAGGAATAATCCTCTATCATCGCGGCAGTAGTAAAAAAACAGGCGAATCTTCAAACTAATTAATTTATTCTTTAATAAATATTTCAGAAGAATATAATAAGAAATACTTTCATCGATTCTTAAAGGAGATGATAAATGGTACCTTTCGATGTTCTCAAATCGCTTACGACTAAAACCGATTCTAAAATTCTTTTTTTGATTCTTGACGGACTGGGAGGCATTCAGGACCCGACTACGGGAAAAACGGAAATGGAATCGGCAAATATTCCCAACCTGAATAAACTTGTATCTGAATCCGCCTGCGGTCTTTCCATCCCCGTAGCACACGGTATAACCCCCGGAAGCGGTCCCGGACATCTTTCATTATTCGGTTACGATCCTTTTCAGTATAATGTGGGAAGAGGCGTTCTCGAGGCATTGGGTGTGAATTTTCCACTTAAAACCGGAGATGTGGCTTTCAGAATCAATATGGCGACCGTTGATGCCAACGGAGTGTTGACTGACAGGCGCGCGGGCAGAATTCCCACTGAGCAGTCAAAAGAAATATGTAAAGAACTCGACGAAAAGATTGAAATTCCGGGAATCGAAATATTCGTAAATGCCGTTAAGGAGCATAGAGGCGCAGTAGTCTTTCGGGGCAAAAATCTTGCCGGAAACATTGCGGATACCGACCCGCAGAAGGAAGGACTGAAACCAAAGCCCGCAGTGGCTCTCGATGAAGCAAGCAAAAATACCGCTGAGCTTGCAAACCGTTTTGTGGAAAAGGCGGCAGAAATAATGAAGGAGAAGTCTCCCGCAAATTACCTTATGCTCAGGGGCGCGTCGGGTTATCACGGTTTTCCGCAGATGAGCGATGTATACAAGCTCACCCCCGCGGCAATTGCCACATATCCGATGTACAAAGGAATAGTGCGCTTACTTGGAATGGAAGTAGTCGATACGGGAGATACCTTCGACGGTGAGATAAAAGCGCTTCACGACAACTACGATGATTTCGATTTCTTCTATTTCCATGTTAAAAAAACCGACGCTAAAGGAGAAGACGGAAACTTTCCCGCAAAAATCGAAGCTCTCGAAGAGGTTGACAAGAGACTTCCTGAAATACTGGACCTTCATTTTGACGCCATTGTCGTCACAGGAGACCATTCCACGCCGGCAATGATGAAGTCACACAGCTGGCATTCTCTGCCGGTATTGGTAAAAGGCAAATACTGCCGTCCCGACAGCGTAACACATTTTAATGAAACCGAATGTGCCCGAGGCGGTCTCGGAGTGATTCAGGCAGTCGACATTATGCCGATTGTCCTCGCCAACGCGGGAAAACTGCTTAAATATGGAGCTTAGCTTTTTCTCGCGCAGAGCATTATTGACAAACAGTCCATCTGATTGCAATCGTCTTCAAATTGAATGTTCAGTTTTATTTTTTTGTTTTTGTCCCTTATATGAGTCAAGGGCGCGGTTTTAACATTTTGCCATCCCCATTTTGTAAATATTTCCTTATACCGAAAGGGTCTGACTCTGTTGGGAATACCTCTGAAATGGACAAATTTATAAAATGACTCTCCAAATCTGTAAATATTGTTCGGGTCAATGTGGCGAATCCATCTTGTATGCGTCTGAAGATCTATCTGCGCGATTAAAACAGCGCCCGGTCTGCATATGACCGATAACTGCCTTGCGGTTTCTTCAACATCGTCAAAATGTTCAAATGCCGCAAAACTGAAAACAATATCTATCGTTTCTTCTCCGAACGGGGAAACAAGGTCAAAATCTTCTCTGCATATATAATTAAGTTTATCTCCCCTGTCCCCGGCGTATTTTTCAACTTCCCGGCGAAGATATTCAATATCAACATTTTCATCGCTTTTTTTAAGATACTCCAAAAACCTGTCATAAAAAAAATCCGGCACATCATCAACCAACCTGTTTACATCGACGGCATTGTATCGGAATGCGCCTTTTGACAGGAGTCGCAAACCTTCTCCTATGCCTGTACCGGGTCCTAATTCAAGGACATTTTTATCTGCAAGATAATTTTCTTTTTCAGTGTAAAGAGCGAGGTAAAACAACCACAAATTTACCGTTTTATTATCATAGGCAATGCAATCATCAATTGACAGAGGTTTCGGAGAAGTATATCCCAACAAAAGATACTTGATTCTTGAAAATATTAAAAAAACAGCTCCCACAATTTTATAAAACATATTCAAAAGCTCTTCGCTATTTCTACGGCTTTTTTAATTGCCTCCGTTTTTTTGACCTTTGCTGTCTCCGGACCTCCTTGAAGTGTTGGTTCAATAATCGAACTATAAATATCTGTAATTCCAATAAATCCAAGAACCAATTCAATATACTTTTTTTGAAGGTCGAATGCTTCCCGCTCGCTTCCCGCAGGATATTCCCCTCCTCTCGCATATGCCACAAAAACCGGTTTTCCCTTTACAAGTCCGCTGTAACCTGATTCTGGCGAAAAAGAAAATGTATATCCCGGCTGTATCAAAATATCGAAATACTGCTTGAGTCTGTAGGGAATTCCGAAATTCCACATAGGCACGGCAAAAACATATTTATCAGCGGATTTAAACTCGCTTATGACTTTTTCAATCTTTTTCCAGGCGCGCTCTTCGTCTGCCGTATGCGCTTTCCCGTGAAGAATAGTATATTTAGCGTTAACTTCCACGGAATCAAAAGACGGGAGATTCATCTCAAAAATATTTTCAATGGATATTTCATCATCACGATGCGTTTTTCTGTATTCCTCAATAAAGGCATCTGCAACGGCGATTGAGTGAGACCTTTCAAGACGAGGTGAGCACTGAAGGTATAGAAGTTTCTTCACAAGAACGCCTCCTTACAATAAATTAAGATTATAGGGTTAAAAATGGATTCTTGTTAAAATAATAGACAATTTATCACAGAAAGTTCAAACAGAATCAATCAGACAATGAATATAAAAATCACTTCTGCGGTTCGATTACGACCTTTATCGAATCCTGAGCTTCGGCAACAAGCCGGAAAGCCTCACCGGTTTTATCAAGAGGAAGGCGATGGGTTATCATATCTGACACATCCACTCTCTTTGCCCTGATAAGCTCGATTGCAGTTGTCGTATCTCCCGGAGGTCCCGCATATGATGAAGTTATCGTTATGCCTTCGCGCCAAAGATTCCAGAAATCCACGGCAATTTCAGTGCCCGGTTCTGGAAGCGCGAAGAGAAGAAGAGTCCCGCCTCTGTCCGCAGAAACAAGAGCCTGTTTCATTGCCGGAATTGCCCCCGCGCATAAAATCACCAGGTCCGCAAGGCGTCCCTCATTGACTTCTCTTAAACGTTCGGAATTAAAATCCTTTGCATTGAAAACAAAATCCGCTCCGCTTTTTTTAGCGGAATCCATCCGGAATTGATTTACATCAGTTGCGATTATCCGTCCCGCGCCCAACGCTTTTGCGAGTTTAATATGGAGAAGTCCGGAAATACCGCTTCCGATAACGAGAACGCTCTGTCCCGGCTTAATTCCCGCAATCCTCTGTCCCCGCAAAACGCACGCGAGGGGTTCGGCAAAGGTTGCATCTTCGTAAGAAACCGTATCGGGGAGTAGAAAAGTTCCGCGGTCAACATTTATGCGGGGAACGCGAACAAACTCGCAGAATCCGCCCGGGTCAAAATTGGTAGAACGAAGAGTGTCGCAAAGAGAAAAATCACCGTTTAAACAATAATGGCAGGTGTTGCAGGGAACGTGATGCGCGACGGTAACCCTGTCTCCGTTTTTAAACTTTTCAACACCTTCTCCCGTTTCTACAACTTCTCCCGCAATCTCGTGACCAAGAACGAGAGGAGCTTTCTTTATACGATACCACTCCATAACATCGCTTCCGCATATGCCGCTTGCAATTATTTTAACAAGGATTTCGCCTCTATCTATGCCCGGCACAGGCATCTCCTCTATGCGCACATCCTTATTGTTATAGTATTTTGCGACTTTCATCGTATTAGCTGTTCTTTAATTCCTGAAACAACTGCCCCGCCTCTTTCGCAGTCGCCTTTTTATGGATTATCGCCCGAAGAGCTTTTATTACAGGCACGGGATGAGGATTCTGCCAGATATTTCTTCCAAGATTAATACCTATGGCGCCTTTCTGCATACCGTCATATACAAAATCGAACACCTCCTGCTCGGTATTTGTCTTCGGACCTCCTGCCATAACCACAGGCACAGGGCAACCGCCCGTAACCTTGTCAAATTCCTCGCACCAATATGTTTTTACCACCTTTGCGCCCAATTCCGCGGCGATTCTGCAGGCAAGACCGAGATAGCGATAGTCTCTCTTTTCAAGCTCTTTGCCCACGGCAGTTACGGCCATTACGGGAATCCCGTATTCTTCGCATTCATTGACGAGGCCCGAAAGGTTTAAAAGAGTCTGTTTTTCATACTTGCTTCCAACAAACACCGATAAACCGACCGCGGAAACATTAAGGCGGATTGCATCTCTGATGGAAGTCGTTATGCCTTCATTTGCGAGGTCTTCACCAATTACGCTGGTACCTCCGGAAACTCTCAGTATTATGGGAATACTTCCATCCGGTACGACACTGGCGCGCAAAACACCCCTTGTTACAAAAAGAGCGTCGGAATATCTTAAGAGCGGTTTTATGGTTTCGCCCGGTTTTTCAAGCTTCGATGTAGGTCCCTGAAAATAGCCATGGTCAATGGGCAGAAACATACAGTGTCCATCGGGCTTAATTAATTGCGACAAGCGATTTTTCATTCCCCAATCCATCTGAAAATCCTCCGTTAATTATTTAAATTATCTTTATCTGCATTATTTCTCAGGTCTTACTATAAGATATCCCTTCTCAATGAGCCAGTGGTGAAATTCGTATGTCGTGTGCCTGCAATGTTCCTTGCAGATATTTCTTATCCTCTCGTATTCGTCAGTCCCTTCTTTCTGCGCTTCAAGGTCTGACTGGACGGGGCACTTTATATCCTTACAGTATTCTCTTCGCTGATAATCCGCATAACCTTCTATGGACATTTTGTCTCCTTTGCCTGATTTGAACTTATTTTAACATTTATTGACAAGACTATCAGAGCGTAAATATTATAATCAACTTCAAAAATCAAACATTCCCCCGGAAATAGATATTTTTTTGATTTTAGTCAATTTAGTATTGAATTCTTTTTAAAGCAGTGTTGATTATATAGCTGAAAAGTTTATATACTTTAAATTGGGTGCTTTTGAAAGCGGATAAGATGCCGAATTTTTAACGACATTTTTTTAAAAGGAGCATTTTATGGATTTTCTTGAAAGATGTTACACAAAGGAATCGTCTATTGTGGCAAGAAAGATTGCCGACGAAATAATTCTTGTCCCCGTGAGAAAAAATGTGGGCGACCTTGAAAGCATATACACCCTCAATGAGGTAGGGGCAAAAATCTGGGAGTTGATAGACGGCAAAAAGAAGATAAAAGATATAAGAAGTATGATTCTTGAAGAATTCGACGCAACGGAAGAGCAGGTCAATAAAGATTTAGAAGAATTTATAACGAGATTTGAAGAAATAGGCGGAATTAAACTTCTTCATAAATTATAAAAAATGGCGGACTGTATACACATTCCCATAACGGGATACGGAGATTTCAGCAAGCGCATACACGAAAAAGCGAAAGAATCACGAATACCTCTCGGTGGTTCCATAGAAATCACATCAAAATGCAATTTTAACTGTCTTCACTGCTATATAAATGAAGACCCTTCCGAAAACCGCAAAAACGAGCCGGAACTTAAAAAAGAAGAAATTTTCAAAATCTTTGATGCGATTGCTGAAGAAGGATGTCTCTGGCTTCTCATTACCGGTGGAGAACCTCTGACCAGAAGCGACTTTCTTGACATTTATGATTACGCGAAGCAAAAGGGGTTTCTCATAACGCTTTTTACAAACGGTGCCCTTATCACTGAAGAAACAGCAAACCATCTTGCCGAATGGCAGCCATTTGCCACTGAGATATCCATATATGGAAGAACAAGGGAAACATTCGACAAAATGACAGGCAGAGAAGGCTCATATGATAAATTCCTGCGCGGAATGAAATTGCTCAAAGAGAGAAATATTCCTCTAAAACTAAAAGCAGTGGTTACATCGGTAAATATTTCCGAACTTTCAGATATGAAGAGATGGGCCGAAGATGAGCTAAAACTCCCCTTTCGTTTCGACCCACTTATAAATATGAGGATAGATGGTGACGGCAAACCGCGAAACGTGAGAATTTCCGCCGAAGATGTGGTCTCGCTCGATATTAACGATAAAAAAAGGATGGAGGAATGGAAAACTTTTTGCGATAAGTTTTTAGGAACTCCGAACAATGATTCCCTTTTTTTATGCGGCGCCGGAATCAATTCATTTCACATAGATTCATCGGGCAGGCTTACTCCCTGCATACTTTACCGCTCGGAAAGTTATTCGTTAAGGGAAGGCTCTTTCAGGGAAGGTTATTACGAATGGCTTCCCGCGGTGCTTTCCAAAAAGCGCGCAAAAAAAACAAAGTGCCTCTCCTGCAGGCTTGTTGCCTTGTGCGGACAGTGCCCCGGATGGGCGTCGCTTGAAGAGGGAGACGCGGAAACTCCGGTGGAGTATCTCTGCGAAATAGCGCATCTTCGCGCTGATAAATTCAATGAAGAATGGAAGAAAAAGAAATAATCTTAATTTAAGGTATATCAATAAATGAACTCAGTTAAGCTGAAAATTGCGGGCATCATAATTGAAGTCGTTTCAGACACGGCAAATCTGGCATTCACAGATGACCAGGCGCATATCAAATTCATAGTTGAAGACGGTGAACCTCATATGCGTCTCACCGCGCATTACGGAAATCTTCCACAGTTGAATATGGGAGATATGGTATTTGATTCTGACAGCGTATGGAAACTCTATTCTGACGGAAAGACAATGAATTTCACATTCTCCTCTCCTCCCGACGCTGAAACGCCTTATTGCATTGCCGTAATCAACAAGGATTTTACTAAGGGGGAGATATACCTCTCGGATACCGCGGTGCCGAAAGAGTGCGGTGCCCCCAACCCCCTTAATTATCCTCTCGATGAACTTTTAATGCTTTCTATCCTCTCAAAAGGGCACGGGATTATTCTCCATTCCGCCTGCATCTCCGACGAAGGAGAGGGAATGCTTTTCACGGGCACTTCGGGGGCGGGAAAAAGCACAATATCCGAAATATGGCGCGGTAAAGACGGCGTGAATGTGCTTACTGATGAACGGGTCATAATAAAAAAAGAAAAGGGACGCTTTTACGCCTACGGTACACCATGGCACGGCACGGCGCGAATTCATTCTCCCGGCAAAGCCAAGCTTAAAGGAATTTACTTCATTGCCCACGGAAGCAAAAACGAAGCTAAGGAACTCAACAGAATAGATGCCACTTCACGCTTCATTGCCAGGGGTTTCCCCACATACTGGGATAAGGAGGGTATGCAATTCTCTCTTGATTTTGCGTCGGAAGTGGTCGAAAGTACTCCCTGTTTCGAACTTGCCTTTAAACCCGATGACGAAATTATAGATTATGTCAGGACAAACAGGAAATAAATCCGATGAGCAGGAAAGTCTCATATTCAAGGAACTTTCCACTGAAATACTCAAAAAAAACCATATTCTCAGATTTGAAGCTCGCGGCGGAAGTATGCATCCTTTCATTAAAGACTGCGACATTATTAAGATAAAAAGCGTTTCACCCGAAAAATTAAATCCCGGCGACATCGTTTTTTTCTCATCTGATAACGAAAAACTGATAGCGCACAGAATAATTAAAATACAAAAGGGAAAAAGCGGCTCTCTTTCTTTTTTAACAAAGGGAGATGCCTGCGACAACTATGACAAGGCAATATCATCATCAAAGATTTTAGGAAAAATCATATCGATTGAACGAAACGGAAAAGAGATATCATCAGATTCGCGGAAAACGAAATTTAAGAATTATATGCTTTCAAAACTTTCGCCCTATTCTGTCATTCTTTACCCCATAGGAAAAAAGGCAAAAAGGATAGGAATGGCTATACTGAAAAAATAAAGAATATGGATAACGGAAATCTTATTTTAAACCTCACGCTCGGAAAAGAAGATATATGCAGAGAGATCGTAGAGGAGCGCAAAAATAACAATGTTGAAGTTGACTGGGAAAATCTCGCGGACCTTGTCATCTATCACGGAGTCGCATCCCTCATACACAAGAATGTGGAAAATTCCGGTTATGATTTTTTACCTGATTCTTTCCGTTCCGAAATCGAATCCTTCTATTATGCGATTGCCGGGAAAAATACCCGCTTCTTTGCCGAAATGAAAAAGATGCTTATCTCCCTCAACGATTCGGGAGTTGACACCATAGTCCTTAAAGGAGCGGCACTCGGAGAAACTCTCTATAAAAACATCGCGCTTCGTCCCATCGAAGATATTGACCTTCTTGTAAAACGCTTTGATTTTCCCACTGCAAAAGCCGCATTCAGAAAATGGGGATATAATATGCGGGAAAAGATATTCCCCTCTAAGATGCACCAAATAATCGCAAATGAGCGCCATAAACCATTCGAAAAATATGAAAGCGAACTTCATTTCTTTGACATGCAGAACCGGTTCTTTTTTGATGTTCACTGGAATCTCCTTATCGTTTGCGATTCCGGCATAGCAGATGCGATTCAAATGGATACAACGGGTTTATGGGAAAGAGCGAAATACGCGGATTTGGGTAATATCGGCGCATATGTAATGTCTTTCGAAGATATGTTGATTTACCTTTGCCTGCATCTCAGAGAAAGACATTTTGAAAAAGCCCGTTCGCGCCTCATATGGTGGTATGATATATATTTAATCCTGAAAAACTGCATGGACGATTTTGACACCGCATATTTTCTTGAAACGGTTGTCAGGTACGGCGCGCAAAAATCGGTTTTTGAAGTTCTGAATACCGCGTCACAATTATTAAAAACACCTCTTTCCGGTGAAATTGAAAAAGCAATCGGAGGTAATACGAAATGCTTCACTCTTGAAGAAGTGATACCCGAACCTTCCGAGCAGATAAAGTACAGAAAAGTGTTCAAAGACAAGGATTACTTAACCGACCTCAGAGAAATAAAGGGATTTACCAAAAAAATGCGTATTTTGGCGGGAGACATATTTCCTGACAGCAGATATATGGTTTCCTATTACGGAATCGAAAATAAAGCCCTTCTTCCATTCTACTATATGGTGAGATTCAAAAATGTTCTCTCAAAAGGCATAAAGGCAGCAAGTCAGGCGTTCAAAAACGAATAAATCTCTTTCTGAAACTTCCTTACTTACGCGGGCAGAGTTGAAGTATTGTTCACAAAATTCTCTATGCTGAATTCAGTTAGCTTTCCGTCCTGCATACGATATGCCCGGTCAACATTTGCAAGCAGGGACAGTCTGTGGGTAACGATAATGACCGTCTTATCCCTGCTTATATCGTTAAGAGTTTCCTGAATGGCATTTTCATTATAAGAATCGAGGTTTGACGTGGGCTCGTCAAAGAGAATAATAGGCGGATTCTTGAGAAGCACCCTGCTTATGACTATTCTCTGTCTTTCGCCACCTGACAATTTATCTCCCAATTCGCCGATTCGCGTTTCATATCCATTAGGCAAAGTCATTATAAAATCGTGGATGTTCGCCTGCTTTGCGGCATTGATGATTTCCTCATCGCCTGCATCGGGTTTTCCGAGAGCGATATTTTCCTTAATGCTTAAATCGAAAAGATGTGAATCCGGCGCTACAACAGAAATAATGTCGAAAACAGATTTCTGTTTTATTTTACGAATATCCTTGCCGCCGATTTTAATCTCACCATCGTTATACTCCCAGAATCTCATAAGAAGCTTGAGCATAGTACTCTTACCGCACCCGCTTTCACCTACAACGGCAATACATTCGCCCTGGGGAATTTTCAGATTAAACTTGTCAAGCACGAGAGGGGTATCATTTTTGTAACTAAAATCGACATCTTTGAATTCGACATCGTACTTTGCCGGTAATTCCGATGTGCTGTCGGGAGTATCCACTACGGCAGGTTCTTCGTCAATAATCTTGAACAATCTTTCTGCAGACGCGAAGGATTCGGTCAGGTAATGCGACAGAACGCTAACGGAAAAAAGAGGAACGAAGGCGCTGACTGACGCGGTTGTGACAACTATAACGCCCTGTATGTCAAGATAACCGGAAAAATACCCCTTTACGGCAACAATGAACATAAGAATATTTGCAAGCATAATCGAACTGTTCACGATGCCAAACAACCATCCCTGTTTCGATGCGTGCCCGCCCTTCAATTTATTGAGATTCATCCCTCTTTCAACTATTTCATTTTTCCGTTTCTGTCCCTGATTAAACAGGAGAATAGTTTCCAATCCCTGAAGTGAATCGGTAAGATACGCGTTAGTTTCTCCCAAAGTCGCCCTGATTGTCTGACCTGTCTTTCTCACATATCTCTCCCAGGCAACGGGTATAATCAAGGCGAGAAAAATCTGAAAAGGCAATATTACCAGTGGAAGCACCCACCACCATAAACCCATAAATCCGAGCACGGCAACCGAAACCGCAAAGGCAATGGCAAAAGGCGATATGGTATGGGCAAAAAACACTTCGATTATTTCAAGGTCTCCGCCTATTCTCGAAATGATATCACCGCTTCTCTTATCCATCAATTTTGCAGGCACAAGGGGTTCAATCTGCTTGTAAAACTCCGTTCTCAGATGTGCCAGAAGCTTAAATGCCACATCGTGATTGCCGAGTTGTTCAAGATACGAACCTATCGATTTTGAAATCCCGAAAACGAAAAGAAGTGCAATTGAAAAAGTTCCGGGTTTCTCGGCACCGGGAATCAGAAAAGAGGAAATAAGATAAGCGCCCCAGGTAATTATGGCAATATTTGACAGGTGATTCACTATACCGAAGAATATTGCATAAAGCATCATTCCCGTAAGCGGTTTAATCATTTTTAACAACCGCCATATTATTCCTATTCTAGACATCTCTTTATGTTTCTCTTCCATAACAGGCCATTCCTTATAGTTATATTAAATTTTTCCCCTGATACTCAATGCACACTCGGTTGTTCATATTTATTCTGCGTACGGACAAGATTTGCGTAAACTCCGTCCTTTTTGATAAGCTCTTTATGGGTACCTGTCTCTACGATTTTCCCTTCCTTAAGAGCCATTATCTTATGGGCATCGCGAACGGTCCTCAATCTGTGGGCGATGACAAGCGTTGTTTTCCTTTTTGCTATCTCCTGAAGGGTTGCCTGTATTTTTTCTTCATTTTCTGAATCCACATTGGACGTGGGTTCATCGAGAATAAGAATGGGAGCATTTTTTAAAAGCGCCCTTGCAATGGAGATTCTCTGTATCTGCCCGCTTGAGAGATTTTTTGCCTGCTCGACCAAAGATGAGTCGAGTTTACCGGGAACGGAATTCACGAACTTCAATATGCCTGCCTGTCTGCAAGCTTCAAACAATTCATCATCTGTGGCATCCGGTTTTGCTATCACAAGGTTTTCTCTTATTGAACCGTGAAAAAGATATGTACGCTGGGAAACCATTGCAATTTGATTTCGTATTTCTAAGGGGTCGATATCGCTCAGCAGTTGTCCGCCTACGGTTATTCTTCCCGCCGAGGCTTCATAAAATCTTGTAATGAGATTTGCTACTGTTGATTTTCCGCTTCCGCTTTCACCTACAAGTGCCGTAATCTCGCCTGTTTTAATTTCAAAGTTCGCGTTTTTAAGAACGGGATTCCTGTCGTCTGCATATGAGAATGTCACATCTTCAAATACGATATCCACATTACCGTTATCGATTTTCCCTTTTTTCCCGGTTCGCGCCACAGCGTGTCTGTCAGGTTCCTTATTTAAAAGTTCGAGAATGGACTTGGAAGAGGATATACCCTGCATCGCTACATGGGTGTACGCGCCAAGTATTCTAAGAGGTCTGAAAAATTCATAAGCGATTAAAACAATAATCGCGGCACTTCCTATTGTGAGGACGCCCTTCGCCATATAATTTACAGCAAGCATAATGCCTACAGCAGTACCGCACATTGAAACAATATCCATAGAAAGAGTGGATGTAATGTTTGAATAAAGAAGCTTCATTGTCCTGATTCGGAAGTTTTCACTCTTCGTGCCGATTTCTTCTTTTCTTTTTCCCACAAGCCCGAATGTCTTTAGTGTGGTAATTCCCTGAAGCGAGTCAAGATAATAGGCGTGAAGATTCTCGTAAGAAAACCAGTGTTTCTTTGAAACTCTGTTTATCCAGGCACGCACAAAAATTAAACTGACGGGAATAAATACCACAAGGAGAAGCAGTGTCAGGGCTATCGATGAGTTAATATTCCTCACATAAAAGTAAAGTCCAACGGGAGCGAGCAAACTTAAAAATGCCTGAGGGATGCAGAGTCCGAAAATGTTTTCAAGCTGCTCGACACCTTCAACTGCCGTTGAGGTGAGACTTCCGGTTTTTTTCACATCTCTGTACCCGAGCTCAAGTTCGAGGATGCGGGAATACATTTTTTCCCTCGCGCCAACCTTTACCTTTGATGAAATGGTATAAACCGCTTTGTTCGCAACCCATGAAAAAATAAATTTTCCCGCAAGGGCAACAGCCATTACAGAAACGGCAGAGATGAGAATTTCATCACCGAAAGACTTGATGCTGCCGTCGGCAATCTTATCGATGATGAAGCCGATTCGGTCAAATAGCACAACCGTTATTGCAATTATAATGAGATTTGCAATAACGGATAGAGCAGTCCATCCTTTCGATGCCTTGCCGAATGAAAAAATAGTGAATTTCTTTTCCATTCCTTTTACCTCAGATTTAAGAGTTTATTTTCAAAATTAAATTACAAAGAGAAATCATATTGAGAACGCATCTCATATGAATATCTGTTCAAATATAGTAATATATAATTGCTATGTCAAATAGATTTTCATCATTCATCATAAGTATGTAGGAAATAATTGTTTCAGATAAATGATTTTTTTGTAAAAAAAATTGTATAAAAGGTAAATTTTCGAGAAAATGTAAAAAGCTTCGCCGTCTAATAATGGGTAAGACTCCCGTCTCTCTTTGTTTTTTTGACGGCGTAGATGAATATGAGAACGCTCAATGGCAGCATTATCACACAGAAAAGCAGTAGCGCCAGAATGTGAAATTTTAACTGAAAAAGGGAATATCCTTTCAGAAGCGCGAGGCGCATTCCTTCCATTGCATAGGTAATTGGCAGTAAATAGGAAAATTTCTTCAGCCAGTCCGGAAGGACATCAATGGGATAATAGACACCTCCGAGAAACCACGACGCGTTTGTAAAAAGCCACATAAAGGGGTCTCCCCTTTTTAACACCATTATAAAGCTTGCGGAAATTATCCCCAGACTCGAAAAGGCGACCATTGTCAGCATAAGTATCAGAATGGCAATCGGGATTCCTCCCGTTTCCATATTCACTCCGAAAATAAACGCCCCTAAAAGCAGATAAAGGACAACCCTGAATGATGTGTATAAAAAACTGTAAAGGGATGATGAAAGAATGATAGTGGGAATGCTTGTCTGCGTCACAAGAAGCGCTTCGAGTGTGCCTGACACCTGCGCCCCCTGAATTGCCGAGGAAAAACTCGAAAGGGCGACGGAAAGATAGCTTGAAAAAGCAATTCCTATCAGCACGAAGGCAAAATAATCTCCACCGTAGGGTTGGAGATAGGGTGATGCCGCTTTTCCTACGAGCTTTGAAACGAAATAGAAAAGGAGAGTCGAAAGGAATATGCCTATGAACTGAGTTATAAAATTGAACTTATAACTCGTCTGCTCTATCAAATCCTTTTTCAGGAATGCAACGGGCTTTGAAATAATCAACCTTTCTCTCCTTCTTCCGTTACCGAGGAAAATATTTCTTCGAGACTCTGATTCAAGCGTTGAAATGAAACAACGGAACAACCCTTTTCGATTATTTCTCCTATAGCGTCGCTTACGGAAATTTTTTCATCGTAAATATCGAATTCGCAAAAAAAAGCCCTTCCCTCTTCCGGCACTTTAAAACTGATATTTTTAATGTTGCGCACGGACTTTATAAGAGGAATGGCCTTTTCAAAATCTCCTTCAATTTCCGCCCTGAATCTCTTTCTTTCAGAAATGACATCTCTGATTTCATTTACCGTACCGCACGCCTTGAGCGTTCCCCTGTCGATTATTGCCACTCTGTCGCAAAGCGCTTCTGCTTCGGAAAGATTGTGTGTGGCGAGAATAACTGTCTTTCTTCTTTTTTTCACAATCTCCTCTTTGACGAATTCTCTAAGCTGTTTCGCCGCACCGGGATCAAGACTCCGCGTAGGTTCATCGAGAAAAAGGACAGCAGGGTCTGTAAGCAACCCTCGCGCAATGGCAAGTTTCTGCTTCATACCCGTGGAATAATCCTTGAAATGCCTGTCCGCATCCTTTGCCAGGCCCGTGAGTTGAAGGACTTCATCAATCCTTTTCTTCGAAACATTGCTGTCGAGATTGTTGAGTACCGCGAAAAACTCCAGATTCTGCCTTCCCGTAAGCCGCCAGTAACTGCTTCTTTCGTCTCCCATCGCGTAACCAATAGCGCGCTTTACCTGCATCTCATCCTTCTCAACGTCAAAACCCGCAACGAATGCTTTTCCCGATGTGGGAAGCACTACTGTGGAAAGAATTTTCAGAAGCGTAGTTTTCCCCGCGCCGTTAGGCCCGAGAAGCCCGAAGAGCTCTCCTTTTCCGACCTTCAGGGTAATTCCCTTAAGGGCTGTCACCACTTTTCTTTTGAAGGGCGCAGTAAAATAATCCTTATATTTTTTTAATTCGAGATAATCCTTTACTACATCCTGAGTTTCGACTGCGTATTCCAAAGCTAAAAGTTTCCCTCCCTGACTTTATTATCTGTGCGGCTTGAAAAAGAATAACTTTTTAATGTTAAACAATTCAGAAATTTATATTATAATAACAGCGCATAGCGATACAATAACAAATCGAGTCCGGCATTTAATATTTTAAAAGAATGGAGCAAGCGAAAGTGAATGACGCTCTTTTGAAAGTAGAAAATCTAAAAACATACTTTTACAAAAACGAAAATACAATAAAGGCAGTCGACGGCGTAACTTTCAACATCGGCAAGGGAGAAATTCACGGCATCGTTGGAGAGTCGGGATGCGGCAAGAGCGTAACGGCATTTTCCATCCTGCGCCTTGTACCCTCACCTCCGGGAAAAATCATCGGTGGGAAAATCGAGTTTGACGGCAAAGACCTTCTGTCGGTCCCCGAAAACGAAATGAGAAAAATTCGCGGACGCAATATTTCCTTAATCTTTCAGGAACCAATGACCTACCTCAATCCGGTTTTCACCATAGGCAATCAGATTGCCGAAGCACTCACAGTGCACAAAAAAACGAGCAAAAAAGAGGCAATGGAAAGAACCGTTGAAATGCTGTCAAAGGTTGGGATGCCCTCGCCGGAGATCAGAGTGAAGGAGTATCCCCATCAGTTAAGCGGCGGAATGAGGCAGCGCGTTCTCATCGCGATGGCTCTGATTTGCGGTCCTTCTCTTTTAATCGCCGACGAACCCACCACTGCCCTCGACGTTACCATTCAGGCGCAGATACTTGAGCTAATCAACAAACTTCAGAGAGAAAACGGAATGTCCGTGATGCTCATCACCCACGACTTCGGAGTCGTGGCAGAAACCTGCCGGAAAGTTTCCGTAATGTACGGCGGAAAAATCGTTGAGTCGGCAGATGTGATTTCAATTTTCGATAATCCCCTGCATCCCTACACGAAAGGCCTTCTCAAATCAGTCCGCTCCGGAGAGCAGGAAGGAGCAGGACGAAAGCTTGAAACAATACCTGGAAACGTTCCCAATCCCGCATCTTTACCCGATGGTTGCAGTTTTAACCCCCGTTGTCCCATTTCCGAAGAGATGTGCCGCGAAAACGAACCTGATTTAATTGAAAAGAGCGATGGACATTTCGTGAGGTGCTGGAAGGCATAAATGACAAAATCAGCTTCTAATCATTGGCCTGAAGCCGCTTTCCTTGACGCATTCGATAATTTGGTCGATATGGTCGTATCCCTTTGTTTCAACGGTAATCTCGATTCTCGTTTTACTCACGGGAAGTCCCCATTCCGTTCTTTCGTGTGAAATCCGAAGAATGTTTCCTTCGCAGTCGCCGATGCTTCCGGCAATTCCGGAAAGCATTCCGGGCACATCATCCACATCGACATAAAATTTTAAAAGCCGCCCCCCTCTTAAAAGCCCCATCTGTATAATTCTTTCGATGAGGTTTACATCGATATTGCCACCGCTTACAACGAGGACCACATTTCCTCCTATATTGGCAATCTTTTCGGAAATTATCGCAGAAAGAGGCACCGCGCCCGCGCCTTCGGCTATCATCTTGGCATTTTCCATAAACATCAGCACTCCTGCCGCGATATCTTCCTCTTCAACGGTAACGATGTCATCGACATATTTTTCTATGAGGGGCATTGTCTTGTCTCCGATTTTCTTGACGGCAATTCCATCGGCAATTGTCTTGGGGGAAGGCACATGGGCAATTTTTCCCTCCCTCAGGGAATGATAGGCAGATGCGGCATCTCTTGCCTGGACGCCGATTATCTTCACGGAAGATTTTTTTTCCTTTACAGCATAAGCAATTCCCGAAATCAATCCTCCTCCTCCCACGGGAACTATGATGTAGTCTGCCTGTTCAATCTCATCCAGAATTTCAAGCCCTATTGTGCCCTGACCTTCAATAACATCATAATCGTTAAAGGCATTTAGAAATTTTCTTCCCGACTCGACAGAATGTTTTTTAGCGGATTCATAAGCTTCATCATAATTTTTTCCGCCGAGGATTACATTGCCTCCGAGATTTTTGCAGGACTGCACTTTTACGAGGGGAGTGTTTCTCGGCATAAAAAGATCGCAGTCTATGCCAAACTGTCCCGCGGCAAAGGCAACTGCCTGAGCGTGATTTCCCGCAGATGCCGTTACTACCCCGCAACCGTTTACTTCGCTTTCGTGCTTTGAAACATAGTTGTATGCGCCCCGTATTTTAAAAGAGCCGGTCTTCTGAACATTTTCGAGTTTTAGATAAATTTTGAGTCCGAGGGCATCGCTCAGGGCGTTTGAGCGAATGAAGTTTCTCTTCTCTATAATG
>CAZJVM010000027.1:0-33942 GCA_964549305.1 uncultured bacterium | reverse complement strand
CATTAGCACTTCTCGGGCTGAAAAGATTACCAACTACCGCTCCCGCAATCTTTTCGATATCCTTAAAATCCATTTCCTCACCCCCTTATCGGTTAATAAATGTTAACTGCCATTTGCCGCACTTACTTCAAAAACCCTTAAATCATCGACCGGACCTTTTCAGCGACCGCTTCAAGTTCCGGTAATTTATTGAATATTTTTATTTTCGCATTCTTAACGACATCAAGAAGAATTGCAGATGCCTCGCCGGGCATCCCAACCGTAAGTTCAAATCCAGCTGTTTTCCTCACAAGAGTTAAGACTTTCTCAAAAAAATCTTTTCTCTCTGCCTGACTGAGGTAAACAGAGTTTCTTGAAGTCTCGAGAATTCTTGTCAGCACCTCATAGGACGGTATTTCCCTGATATCCGATTTTCCTCCGTAATTAGGTTTTAGGAATACTATGAATTGTGGTGAAGATTTTTTGCCTACATCAGCGCCAAAAACTTCATTAGGGTCGACAATCCACCTTTTCTCATTACGGTAGTTGTACGCAGAACATTGTTCGAGAATCTCTCTTTTGCCGTTAAAAAGCCCCAAAGACTCTTCCCTCATAAAGAGAGATTTAGGGAAAGGAAGCAATGAAAGCTCACCGTATTCAAAGCCGGCGTATTCATCGGAAAAGTATGTAAATCCTCTCTCAAGAAGCGCTGCCGTCAGGGTAGTTTTCCCGGATGCCTCGCTTCCGGGTATTATGACTCCTCTGCCGTCAACTGATACCGCAGCAGAGTGAAAAATCAGCATATCCTTTATTTCCGGCAGAACAAATGAGTTCACAAGACTCATAAAAAGAGGAAAAAGTATTTCGCGCCCTTCAAAATTAAGATTTTGATGCGTGGGAAGAACAAGATTGAACCTCCCGTCCTTTTCCTCATAAAGAAAGAAGTTCTTTCCTTCCTTCTTCCCACCGGCTTTGCCAATCATATGCCTGAAAGAAGAATTAAACTCCTCATCAAAATCCTTCAAATTCGTAAACAGGGTGACTCTTCTTCCGAAAAAGGATAAGCCGCTACCATAAAGTTCTTCGCCACTATGAGATTCCAAAATCTCTTTTCCGTTTTTACTTATCTTCACTTTCTTCCTTTAGAGCCCTGAGATGGCTCGTTATCACTCTTGTTTGTATCGCGGATGTCCTGCAGTCAAAAAAACTGGGCTTAAACATATTTTTTGTTTCAAGATAGTTAGTGGCAAAACACCCCCCCTTACAGCAATCAAGGATTTCACACTCGCCGCATTTGCTCCGGTCAACTTTGCCCATTCCCATAAGCTCTCCGCGGGTTATTATCTCCGTAATTCCGGAATCGAGGTCGCCGAGTCTACAGATTCCGCCAAGGTCATCGAGTCCAAGCATTTTTGCGCAGGGATAGATGTCGCCGTTAGCCGCAATTGTCAATGAATGTCTTCCTGCCTGGCATCCCCAGATATATTTTTTATTGAAGAACTTATCTTCTTCCTCCTCAAAAAGCGTCATTCTGAAATATTGCCGTTCTTTTTTCATTTTTCTGTAGATACGGGCGACTTCATGCATCTGTTCTTCATATATTTTCCAGTTCTCTTCATCCCATTCCACTCCGCTTGCCGCGCCGATAATAAACTGATTGAATCCCCTCTTTGAAAGATGTATCACGTTATCCGTTATTTTATGCGCTGTATCGGGATGCACTGTGAGTTTAGCACCCATCCACGGTTGATATTTTTTCATCATCGGAAATTTTTCCATTACGAGTTCATAACTCCCCTTCCCGTCCACTGTCTTTCTGTGCCTGTTGTGAGTCTCCGCATCACCATCGATGCTTAAAAGAAACTTGATTCCCTTTTGATGAAAATATTTTAGTATCTCATCCGTAAAAAGCACTCCGTTTGTAGTTATGTCATAGGTTATTTTTTTTCCCGCCTTTTTCGCTTCACTGCCTGAGTATTCCGTAATTTCCTTCATAAGCTCAAACTCGAGAAGAGGTTCGCCTCCAAAGAAAATTATATTCACATCCTCTTTGTCAGCTGATTCCCGAATAAGAAAATCAACTGCCTTCATCGCCGTTTCCCTGCTCATTCTTTTATAGTTGTTTTTCCCCTCAACAAAGCAATAGTCGCACCTCAGGGGACAGTTTTCAGTAAGAAACATCTCAAGGCGGGTTACGGGAGGAAATGCCTTCTCCTTGAATTGCTCCATTATTTTTTCTGTGAGAGCTTTTGAATCCCCGCGGGACAATTCAAGCTTGCCCGTAAGAAAAGCATCAAGCTGAGCGAAAAAACCCACTCCCTCTTCCCTTATCTTTCCGGTAATAATTTCTATAATTTTCCCCGTATCTATTCCGTTTCTTCCCATAGCTTAAAGAAATCTCCCTGCTAATTTTCTGAGTTTCTCCCCTACAAAAAGTTCAAGCAACTGCCTTGACCTGACAAAAACATCAACACTTATATTTGAATCTGCCTCGATTCTCTTTATGATTTCCCCGTCACTATTTTCACCGGAACTTTTAATATCATTTATTTTCACAATAATTTTTTTGTAATGTTCCCCTTTAACCGGGGCATTTGATATTATTTCTTTCACGCCTCCCTCTAAATAAACATGGTTGTTCAAATCCTTCAAAACAACCTCCACCTCGTCGCCACGATTGACTTCATACCTGTAATTCAAAGACAAGTTCACATCGAAAGCCGCGCTATCTCCCGGATTTTCATTATTACCCGCTGAAACATTCATAATGCCTGTAGTTTTTTCTTTCACCTTTGTAACAAGAAATATTCCTCCTACGGAAAAGACGAGCAAAAACATAATCAAGCCAACAACTGCGGGAAGGAGTACTCTCCCCTGCATAATTTTTTTTAAAAATTCCACTTCGTATTCCCGCGACACTCTTTCTTTTTTAAGCCCCATTGTCAGTTTCTTTTTCCTTTTGCTCTGGTTTATTTATTTTCTCGCGCAAAATCTCAAGGCGCGGCTTTCCTGACTTTTTGAACTGTTCATTATAAACATTCCTGTAAAAAGAATTTTCTTCGAGGAGATCCTCATGCGTGCCTTTTGAAGTTATCATCCCGTCTTCAAGGACAAAAACCGAATCGGCGTCCATAATAGTGGAAAGCCGATGTGAAACTATAATGATGGTACATCTGTCCTTCAGTGCCGAAAGGGATTTTTTTATCTCCCCTTCGGAATCGGAACCTAAAGATGATGTCGCCTCATCGAGAATGAGAATGCCGGGCTTTTTAACAAGCGCCCGCGCTATGGCAATTCTCTGCTTTTGTCCCTGCGAAAGGTTGCATCCGCCCTCGCCTATTTCTGATTCATAAGCGTCGGGAAATCCCTTGATAAAATCGTGCGCGTCTGCAAGTTCAGCCGCGGCAATGATTTCCCTTCTGGTGGCATCCGGTTTTCCGTAACTAATATTCTCGGCTATGGTGCCGTTTAAAAGATAGGGTTCCTGAAAAACTACTCCAGTCTTTTCCCTGAGAATTTGTAGTTTTAAATCCCTTACATCTTTCCCGTCTATGAGTACACTGCCCTTCCACGGGTCATAAAGCCTTAAAACAAGATTCAGTATGGTGGTTTTCCCCGCACCGCTTTTCCCCATAATTCCAACAGTCGAATTTGGAGCGATTTTAAAATTCACGCCCTTCAAAACCTCTTCACCATTTTTATAACCAAAGTGTATATCCCTGAATTCAACCTCACCCTCTATTTTTCGAAGGGCAACTGCATTGGGTTTGTCGCTGATTTCAATCGCGGCATCGAAAGTCTCAACAAGCCTTTCGATATTTACAAATTTTATTATAACGCCCTGATACGTCGTCCCGAGTGATTTAAGAAGACCAAAAAGCTGGACAAGATAGAGCACGAGCGCCGTAAGACTTCCCAAGGTCAATTCCTCGACGATAATGAGATATCCCGCATAATAGGAAAGCGATGTCATCACCAAAGTATTCATTATGCTCAGGGTGCTTCCGCTCGCGACCCCCATCTTATAGTTTTTAAGGCTGAGGCGTATCATATCAATCTGGTCAGTCAGATACCTTCTGACCTCATTTTTCTCCTTTCCAAAAACTTTTATGAGACGTATATTGGAAAAGGCATCCTGAAGACTGCTTAGAATGTCCTGTCCCTTTTCCGTCATCTCTTTATTCCTTTCTCTCAGTTTTTCGCCAAAGACATAAGAATGGAGATAGAAGAAAGGCGTTATTAGAAGAGCAATAAGCGTAAGTTTCCAGCTCAACACAAAAGAAATCGAAAAGAGAAAGACCAGTCTGATAATTGTCGTAATTACATTGGGTATTGTGTCAGTTGCCATGGAAGCGACATTGTTTATATCGCCTCCCACTCTGTACATCTGCTCACCGGTGGTGCGTGACTGGAAAAAACGAATGGAAAGTTTTTGAAGGTGCCTGTAATAATCCGCTCTTATATCGAATGTTAAAAGCTGTTTTACATAAACGGAAATATAACTTTTTATACCGTTTAAAAGTCCTGAAAAAATGAAAATCAGCGCGCCGGAAAGCACCAGCATATTGAAAAGATAAAAATCTCTGTTTGCATATGCAAAATCGATTGTTATTTTCGTAAGATAGGGACTTGCAAGACTGAAGAGTGTTGCAAATACCGTACAGACCAATATTATGACTTCCTTATCCCAATATGGGAAAAGATATTTATTGAAACGAAAAAAAAGTTTTAGTCTTTTTATCCCCACTGATACGATACCCCCCCTGAATATCCACCGCAAGGTTGACAGATAAAGAGGCATAACCTCTTATATATAAGCGTTTGCAAGATTTATGCCAAAAAAAGAAGATATCCGCACTATTTGTTAACTATTTGATATATTTAGCTTTATTATGCATAAATTAATAAATTTTTTTATTCTTAAAATATTCACCTTTAAATTTTTTTAAAAAATGTTCATTTTCCCGACACTTAGCCATAAAAAAACATAACCTATTGATTTATTTAAATAAAAACTGTTCAATAATTCGACACTTTCCATTCCATATATTTCTTTTTGCCATATTGTATTATTTCTTTAATAATCAGTTGGTTAGCCACAGAAAAAACTGTTAAATATTATTTTTTTTGAAAATTTGAACAAAAATCTTTTCAACTTCGAATCACCGGATTTTCTGTTTAAGCTGTAAACAGCTGATGATCATTTCAGGACTGATTTCAACGGTTTCTTCCTTTTTGAAAAAAGAGGGCAACAATTGAGCAACAGCAACTTTGAATTTGGGATATTTATCAGGCATAAAATAAAATATGTTTTAACTTCGTCAAAATTTACTTATATTTGTTTCTGCTTATTTTTAAATGCGAATGTGTCTGGAAGTAAATTATGATTCAGCAAATAAAAATTGAAATAGTGAAGTCTGTTCAAAACACTTCTTTACACAAATTTGAAAGTGACTAGAAATGAAATTTAAAAATATCCTTTTTGAAAAAGAAGGCCTGACGGCAATTGTGACGATTAACAGACCCGCGGCATTAAACGTTATAGATGCCGAAACAGCAGGAGAAATAGCGCAGGCTTTCGGAAATATTAAGAACGATAAGACCGTAAGGTCAGTTGTCATAACAGGCGCGGGAGAAAAAGCCTTTGCCGCGGGGGCAGACATCAATGAAATAAGAATGCTCACCAAAAAAAGCGCAAAAAAATATCTTTCATTAGGGCACAAAATGCTCAATACGATTGAAATGTCCGGTAAACCGGCAATCGCGGCAATAAGAGGTTATGCCCTTGGCGGAGGTTGCGAGCTTGCCCTTTCCTGTCATATGAGAATCGCAGGAAAGAAATCCCTGATAGGGCTTCCCGAACTGAATATCGGAGTAATCCCCGGTTGGGGCGGGAATGTGAGACTTCCAAGGATTGTAGGAAGAGGCAAGGCGCTTGAAATGATTCTTACGGGAAAAATTCTCGATGCAAAGGAAGCTCTTGACGCGGGACTTTTAAATGAAATTACAGATGAAGCAACAGTAATGAAAAAATCCTTGAAAATAGCGGAGAAGATAAACACGATGCCGCCACTTGCCGTAAAAAGCGCAATTGAAACCGTTATAAAAGGTATGGAACTTAAATTTGCAGATGCCGTAAATCTTGAGATTGAAAATATGAGCGGACTTTGCGACAGTGAAGACAAAGCTGAAGGCACATCGGCGTTTCTTGAAAAAAGAAAACCTCGCTTTAAGGGAAAATAACGGCCTTCCCGATTCCTTGACAAAAACAGGTTTTTCTATTTAATGAGGTTTCTAAAAACGGGGATTAAAAAATGACGATTATACGGCGCACTGTTACATTACTGATAACCGCAATCCTTCTTACAGGTTGCTCTTTGCTGCACATAATAAAATTCCAGTCAAAGGAAGAATCTGTCGCAAAAGAAGTTCTGATTTTTTCAAAGGGAGAAACAATCAACGGGCTGACTCTTCAACAGGACTATGAAATTTGCGGCGACCTTGTATGCCTTGCCTCGCTCATAGATGGTGCCGCGCCCTATTATATAACCAACGGAGCGAAGGAAATTCTGTTTTGCGAATTTAGAAATCAAAGGGGAAAAGACGAAATAAGCGCTGAGATATACAAAACTTCAACTCAACGGGAAGCGCAGAACTTTTTCATCAATTCAAGCAGTCTTTCCCCCGTTGATATGCAAATAGCGGGAAACAGCGCCAGAATAGATGAAGGTCTTGTCGGCACATACAGAATTGAAACATATAAAGCGAATTATTTCATACGCCTGATGACATCACGTAAAGATGAAAAAACCAAAAAAGAAATAAGCGAATTTGCCAAATCTGTTTTGAATGTCATAACGGATTGACAGACATAAACCTCCGAAAATAATTCTTCACAAAAAAAATAATTACACTTCCCGCCCCAAATAACTGTAAAATTCAATAACAGATAAAAATCTTTGAAAGTAAATTATGTGCGGAATTTCCGGTTTTTATAATTTTGACAAATCGCTTCCTGCGGCGCGCCATATAATCTCCGCGATGACGTCTTCTTTAAGGCATCGGGGACCCGACGACGAACAGCATTTTATTAAAGACAACTTTGCACTTGGGAGTAACCGTCTGGCGATAATAGACCCTCAAAAGGGGAAACAGCCTGCATTTAACGAGAGTGAAAACATCGCGGCAATACTTAACGGAGAAATATACAACTGCCGGGAAATAGCTTCATGGCTTACCTCAAAGGGACACAAATTAAATTCCGATTCCGACACCGAAATTCTTCCTCACCTCTATGAAGAGTGTGGAGAGGAATTTGTGACACGCCTTGAAGGGATGTTTGCCATTGCCATACTCGACACAAAGGCTGAAAAATTAATCGTCGCGCGTGACAGAATAGGGATTAAACCTCTCTACTATGTAAACTGCGGAGATTCATTCGCTTTTGCGTCGGAGGTAAAAGCCCTTTTCAATTACCCTCATCTCAGCAGAGAGGTGAACATCAGAAGCATTATTGACTATTTTACACTCGGATATATTCTCACTCCAAACACGGCATACAAATCCGTATATTCCCTACCACCGGCACATATTCTTATCGCGGAAAAAAGAAATATTCAGATACGCAAATATTGGGAAATATCCTGTACCCCTCAGGAGGAAACGCGCGAAGATAATCTTGACGAGATGTTTTATCATCAGCTTAAATCTTCCGTAAAATCACACCTTTTGAGTGATGTCCCCTTAGGCTCATTTCTAAGCGGAGGGCTCGATTCCAGCCTGGTCTCTTCGATTATGAGCGAAATATCAGGCGGAATAATTAATACCTTTACGGCAAACCTGTGGTTTAAAAACAGAGAAGAAACCGATGCCGCGGATAATGTGGCGACGCTTTTAAAAAGCGCGCACGACAGAGTTGACATAGAAAAAATATCCACTGAGGAAATAATCTCAATAATTTCCCATATTGACGAACCTTTTGCGGACTCATCATTCATCCCCACTTTCCTCATTTCCCGCGAAGCGTCAAAAAAACTCAAGGTTGTTCTTTCCGGAGACGGAAGCGATGAAAATTTTGCCGGATACCCATCATATCTTGCAGACAGTTTAAGAAACAAAATCCACAATAATTCTTTCACCACTCTTAGCTTGCCGCTTTTTCGCCTGGCATTATCTGCGGCACAAATATTCAGCAATGACCCGAGAGTTGAAAAATTATATGATGGAATGAAAATGAATTCCTTTGATGCCCATATCCGCTGGCGTACCATATTCGGCAATGACGAGCTAAAAGAATTAATAAACCCGGATTACATAAAAGAAGAATCCGGTTATTCGCCTTTTTATTCAATGAAGGAGCATTTTGATAATTTCAATGACTGCGGTGAATTGAACAGGATGCTCTTTCTCGATATAAAAACATGGCTCGTTGACGATATTCTGAAAAAAGTCGATATGGCAAGTATGGCAAATTCTCTTGAAGTGCGGGTACCCTTCCTTGACCGACGGGTTGTGGAGTTTGCCGCGTCTGTTCCGGAATATCTGAAACTCAATGGCAGAGAAGGAAAATATATCGTGAAAAAGACCGCATTGAAAAGACTTCCGGAAAATATCGTAAAAAGAAGAAAAAAAGGATTTAACCTTCCGCTGGACAATCTTTTGAGAAATGAGATGAAAGAGATTTCTTTAGAGCTTACATCAAAAGAAAATTCGGCAAAACATCCCGAATTAAACGCCAAGTTTGTAAACAAACTCGTCAAAGACCATATGAGCAAAAAAAGAAATTGCGGTCAGAAAATATGGACAGTAATCTGCTATACAATATGGAAAGAAAAGTGGGTTAGAGCTTAATGTCAGTCAACAGCAATTAAAATAATGATTAAAGAAAATTCTCAAAAAAGAAACATCTTGATTTTTATTCTATTTCTGTCCCTGTTCATAATTTTCAGGTTAGCGATACTTTGCACTTCTCTCGACGAGCTTTTCGACTCTGAAGAGCTTTACCGCGGCGCAATCGCAAAGGAAATAATCGAAGGCAAAAAGTTGCCTTTAATGGACTATCTTTACACAGACTATGAAGGAGGCTCCCTTGTAACGGGCATTGCGGCAGTGCCTTTTTTTCTTCTGATGGGAAAGAGCTATTTGTCTCTCAAGATGGTAACGTTCGTCACCTCGGCATTTATTTTTTCATTATGGTACTGGATTTTTCTGAAATATTTCAGCTCATCGTCTGCTTACATTTTTTCGCTTTTAATGCTTTTTCCCGTTCCGTCGCTTCTTAAAATATCTTTGACTTCCTGGGGAAACCACTTTGAAAGCGCTTTTTTCTCAACATTGATGCTCTGCTTTTTATTGAAAGTAATGGACAAAAACGCAGAAAGCGAAAATCCGGATTTATTTATATCTCTGGCCGGGATTCTCTTTGGATTCGGCATCTTTTATTCCTATTCCCTTGCCCCTCAGGCATTGGCCATTTTCATCGCGTTTATTTTTTTAGCGCCCCGCCTTTTTTTCGGGAAAATTCATATTTTAACCATTTCTGCAATCATCGGATACCTGCCCGGTATCTACTTTAACATTACCCACAATTTTGCCGGACTCAGCATAAAAGGCAAATCGCTTAAGGAAATCCTTTCATCATCTCAAACTCAGGCAGACAAAACCGGCAGACTCATTGATTTTATCTCGAAGAAAATACCGGAATCGGCATGCTTCAGCGGAGAGGCATTCGTTGACGCAAGCAATTCACAGACACTTCTTGCCTTTATTTATATTACGGCATTCATTTTGACACTATTGTTTATTGTTAAGTTGATACGTAAAAACTCTTCCCTGTCCGATTGCGAAAGTACAGGCAAAGAGAAAAACATAAAACAGCTTTTAGTCGCCTTCAGCGCATTTTTATATCCGCTAATCTTCGTCTTTCTTTATACATTCACCGCTTTCAAGATTAGCACGGGCTATAAAGATTATTTCGGCTTTCGTTATATGGCGCCTGTTTTGTTTTACATAATCATTGTCATCACTCTTTCACTTTTTTTCCTTCTCACAAGAAGCAAGTATTTTTATAAGTTCACTTCAATCATTATTCTTTCTGTGACCATCCTTATAAACGCAAATTACGACTTAAAGCTCATAAAGTTCACATCACCGGTAAATGCGGCGCAATTCAAGGGCTACGATTATTTTTGGCTTGGACAGGTACTGGTTTTCAGATACGGTTTCGAACTTTCGAAATCGGTTTCCGTTGCGTCCATATTCAACGGTAAGGCAAAACATCAGTGTTTTGAAGGATTGGGCTTTAAATATGCGTGGTCGTTTCTCTCAAGAAACAAAAGTGAAGAAAAGAAGCTTGAAGGAACAGATTCAAAAAGCAAGGCAAACTTTTACAAAGGTCTCGGCACCGCTCTTTCCTATTACAGCGGAAGGGAAAGCAACAGCGATAATTTGAAAGAGATAACGGAAGAAAAAATCCCTAAACAATATCAAAAAAACTTTTACAGAGGATTTGGATTGCTTATGCCCTTTAGCAGGAAAGGCGAATACGATAGTTTTTTTATTTCATATAATGAATCTCTCATAAAATTTCTGTCAAAGGGAATCGGTGAGGGGATAACGAAAAAAAACGGATTCAATAATGAGAAAATAAGTAACGATATTTCTAAACTTCCTCTTTTCTTAAAAGATTATGCCGTAATCGGAGTGAATGAATATACAAAAGAAATGTCCTTTTGATTTTTATTTTACCCCGTTTGCCGCTTTGATTTTCTTTTAAAAATATTTTTAATTTCCTGTTGAATTCCATTTTTATCGTGCTATATAAATTGCAGGCACGCATTAATATTTATCCCTGAAACACACAAATCGGCAATATTTTTTAAATGGGATAAATCATTTGACAGCCGACATCTTGTGCTGTATTATTTATTTACACACAACATATTGTGTGATATTCATCATTCCAAATAAACTTTGTCCTTATAGGGGGGTAAATTTATATGTTTTCCGAAAACGCCACAACCGTCCTCAAACGCCGTTATCTCAAAAAAAACGAAAATGGAGAAACGATAGAAACAGCAGAGGATATGCTAACGAGGGTTGCAACGGCAATAGCCGAAGCGGAAATACTTTACGGCAAGGGAAAAAGAGAGGTCAACAAAATTAAAAAGAATTTTTTCAATATGATGATATCCCGGGAATTCATTCCCAACAGTCCCACTCTTATGAATGCCGGACGGGAACTTGGACAACTTTCGGCCTGCTTCGTTCTTCCCATCGAAGACTCGATGCAGGGTATTTTTGAAACAGTCAAAAATACTGCTCTCATACACAAGACAGGCGGAGGAACCGGCTTTTCCTTTTCAAGACTCAGACCGGCAAGCGATTCCGTTCAAAGCACACAGGGAGTTTCAAGCGGTCCTATTTCATTTATGGAGGTTTTCAATGCGGCAACGGAAACCATAAAGCAGGGCGGAACACGAAGAGGCGCGAATATGGGAATACTCCGCATAGACCATCCTGACATCCTCAACTTCATTGTCTGCAAAAAGGATAACGACAAACTCAACAACTTCAATATTTCCGTCGCGCTCACCGAACAGTTTATGGAAGCCGTTGAAATGGATGAAGATTATGATCTAATAAATCCGAGAAACGGTGAAGCCGTAAAAAAACTCAATGCGAAAAAAGTGTTTCAGATGATTGTAAACCTTGCCTGGAGAAACGGTGAACCGGGAATTATCTTCATTGACAGAATAAACAGGGACAATCCCACTCCCGAACTTGCCGCCATTGAAAGCACAAATCCCTGCGGAGAACAGCCTCTTCTGCCCTTTGAGTCCTGTAATCTCGGTTCTATAAATCTTTCGAAATTTGTAACAACAGAAGCCGGAGATCCTTCCATAGATTACAACAGATTGAGAGAAACGGTACACCTTGCCGTGAGGTTTCTTGACAATGTCATAGACGTAAATAAATATCCTCTTGAACTCATTGCCGAAACGACAAAAGGGAATCGTAAAATAGGACTTGGTGTTATGGGGTTTGCGGACACTCTTATTCAGCTTGGAATTCCCTATAACTCCGACAAGGGGGTAAAAACGGGAAGACAGATAATGAAGTTCATAAAGGAGGAAAGCGTAAAAGCTTCTTCAAAGCTTGCAAAAGAAAGAGGATGTTTTCCCAACTACGATAAAAGTGTTTTTGCCGACTCTGACTCTGAAATAAGAAACGCAACGCTCACTACAATAGCGCCTACAGGCACAATCAGTATAATTGCCGACTCTTCAAGCGGAATCGAACCGCTTTTTGCAATCTGCTATTACAGAAACGTTATGGATAACGACAAGCTTGTTGAGGTCAATTCCTCATTTATGAAAATCGCGAAAGAACGAGGCTTTTATTCCAAAGAGCTCATTGAAAAAATCGCGAAGGAAGGAAGTCTTCAGCATATTGAAGAAATACCGGAAGACATTAAAAAAATTTTTGTAACGGCGCACGACATCAGTCCCGACTGGCACATTAAAATGCAATCAACGTTTCAGAAATATGTGGACAACGCAGTATCAAAAACGGTCAATTTTTCCAATGCCGCGACTGCCGAAGATATTGAAAAGGCATACTTTCTTGCCTATCGCCTCGGTTGTAAAGGAGTGACAGTTTACAGGGACGGAAGCAGAGATTCTCAGGTGCTGAACATCGGAAACAACACCCAAAAGAAACCGGAATTAACACCTCGTCCAAGACCAAGGATGACATCAGGATTGACACTCAAAAATAGAATAGGATGCGGGAACCTCTATGTCACTGTTAATGCCGATGAAAACGGAATATGCGAAGTTTTTACTAATACGGGAAGGGCGGGAGGATGTCCAAGCCAGTCGGAAGCGACAAGCCGCCTCATATCTCTTGCGCTCAGGTCTAATATAGACATCTATGAAATCACCGAACAATTGAAAGGAATCAGGTGTCTGTCCTGCATAAGAAATGACAACCGGGAATTAAACGGGGGGAAAAAAATTCTTTCCTGTCCCGATGCAATCGCCTGGGGAATTGAACAATGTATTTCGAATAATTTTATTGATGAAAAAGACGGAGCAAATGGCAACGGCAGCGATTCGGCGCAGGACCAGACAATCAAAACTCTTCAGGAGGCAATAACTGTCTCAAAGGAGCAAGTGACCGGAGTGAATCTCGTACCATGTCCTGACTGCGGAAGTTCCCTTGAAATGGAAAGCGGATGTGTCGTTTGCAGGTCATGCGGTTATTCCAAGTGCAATTAATATTTTTTTAGAATCCGGACAAAATAAATGCCCTATAAAAAAATTAAAGAAGGACTGTGGGCTGACTATTCAAAGAAAAAAACAAATATAAAAAAACGCCTCTCCGAATTTAAAAAAAAAGGCAAAGCATCGAATGAAGAAATCTTTGAAGAGCTCGCCTTTTGTATTCTTACCGCCAATGCAAGCGCGAAAATGGGCATACGGTCTATTGACGCGATAAAGGACAAAATTCATACCGGTACAGCTGAAGAGATTAGCAAATCCATAAAAGGGAAACATCGTTTCTGGCGCATCAGGCCCGCATTCATTTATGAAACACGGGAATATATCAAGGAAGAATTCGGAAACAATATAAAAAAAATGCTCGGCTCATTCAATGACCCTTACGAGCTCAGGGATTTTCTTGCTGCAAACAAAAGGATAAAAGGAATCGGTTACAAAGAATCAAGCCATTTTCTCAGGAATATAGGCCGGAATGGATATGCAATACTCGACAAGCATATTATAAACTGCCTTTATGAGTTCAATGTCATCGAAGAGAACAAGAGACCATCGAAAAGATCGGAATATCTTGAGAGAGAAACACAAATGAAGAATTTTTCCGAATCCATAGAAATTGACATTGACGAACTCGACCTTCTCCTTTGGAGCAGACAAACCGGCGAAATCCTGAAATAAAAAAACGGGAGAGGGTTATAAGCCGGGTTCTGTTGTGCTTAATAAAAAGCACGGTAATCATCCATCTTGACTTAATGTCGCCATTAAGTTCAATCGGCCTACCCGAAACAGTTAACAATGTTATTGAGCGGAGACACTCGTCTGTTTCCTGCTTGGCCTTTCTCCGGGTGGGGTTTACCGAGCTGTTTCAGTCACCTGAAACACTGGTGAGCTCTTACCTCACCTTTTCACCCTTACCACGCATATTCTGCGGGCGGTATATTTTCTGTGGCACTTTCCTTGGGGTCACCCCCACTTCGCGTTACGAAGCACCCTTCTCCGAGGAGCCCGGACTTTCCTCTTTCCGCGCAAACTGCGGAAAGCGACTACCCGCCCTCTCCCGTGCCTATAAAATATTCATTTACTCTTTAATGTCAACCGATTAATATGGACTCAACAATCAACAACTTGCGTCAACTTAACCTTTTTTGAATTTAAATATAAAAACGGCAGAATAATATGATATGGATAATTCTTCCCGCCTACAATGAAGAAGAAGCGCTTCCTCTCCTATTTGATAAGATAAAAAATACTTTCGAAAATATCAAAGAAAATTACACCATCGTTGTAGTCGACGACGGGAGCAGTGACGAAACACCGGAAATACTCAAAAAATCGCTTGAAAGCTATCCACTGAAAACTATAACTCACGAAAAAAATATGGGGCTTGGCAGTGCCCTTTTTAACGGTCTTAACGAAGCGGCTGATAAAGGCGAAGAAGAAGATATAATAATAACTCTTGACGCTGACAACACCCACTCTCCTTCCCTTTTTATTGAAATGATAGAAAAAATCAGAGAAGAAAACAATGATATCGTTATCGCTTCGAGATATGAGGAGGGAGGAGATGAAGTAGGGCTTTCTCCTTTCAGAAAAGTTTTAAGCAGGGGCGCGAGCACAATAGTAAAGCTCGGATTTGATGTTGGGAAAGCAAAAGACTGCACCTGCGGATTCAGGGCATACAGAATGAGTTTTCTTCATAAAGGGCTTAAATCATACGGCAAAAAACTTATAGAAGAAACAAGTTTTGTCTGTATGGCCGAACTTTTGGTAAAGCTTTCGCGCCTGGGCGCGAAAATTGCCGAAGTTCCCCTTGTCCTGAGGTACGATATGAAAGCAGGCAGTTCAAAAATGAAGTATATTTACACTATATGGCGTTATTTCAATCTTGTTTTAAGAAAAAATAAAATTTTAAAGCTTCCGCAAAATTAATCTCCCGTAAAGAGATAATATATTAGATTATTCCTATGATTTTCCCTTATTCCAAACAAGAAGGCGAAAAAAACTACTCAGGCATTTTTTTTAGTTATCTTGCCATTATACTTTCATCCCTGTTTCTAATGGGTCCTCTCTTTGAAAAAGGCATTCCACTGCTTCTTGACAACCCGAAACATCTCTCTGAAACAATATATCTGGCAAATCACCTCCTGCCGGAAACTAATTGGATTAACGGATGGTGTATGTCGGATTTCGCCGGTTTCCCCATACTCCTCTATCATTACATTCTGGGGAAAACTCTTGTAGCGCTAATATCAATCTCCACGGGAATTGATATTGTAACTTCATACAAAATGATGATGTTATTTGCGCTTCTTTTCCCCTCCTGTACAATTTTTTTTCTGTTTTCTAAATTCTTCGGGAATAAGGCGTCGCTTGCTGCCGTATTCTTTTTTATCCTTCAGACATCTCATATTTTGAAAATTTCACAAGGTATGTGGAATAATTATTTCGCCCTGGGCTTTCTTCCACTATTCGTCTATGCACTCCTAAAACTATTGAATTCAAATTCAGCAAGATATATAGCGATAGCTTCTCTTTTGTTTGCGTTGACTTTTATTTCTCACCAGTATGTTGCAATCGCGGAAGTGTTTTTTGCCTTCGCCATTTTACTGTCAGCTATTTTTTCAGAAGAAAAAATGTTTTTTGGTGTTTTTAAAAAACTTTTTTTTGTTGGAATTATATCTGTCGCGCTTTCACTTTTTTATCTCTTCCCCTTTATAGAAGCGGGGAAATGGCTTTCCGCAAATAAAATGTTCGGCGGTGGTGAAATCCATCCCATTGCTTCCCTTTACCATAATGTAAAAATTCTTCTCAATATTCCGGAAGATATAAGCATCCGCAGGCAACTCATCAACGGCAATTTAATGTTGTTTTTAGGTAATCTTTTTAAGATGCCCTTCATAAAGGCAGTAATGCTAATCCTTGATATTACGGCAATTTCAGGTCTGCTCATTTCATTCAAAGACAGAGGAAAGAATATTGCCATTTCCGCCTTCCTGTTGTTTACATTGCTTCTTTTAATAATATCTTCGGATTTGTGGAGGGCAGTCGGTTTTCTGAACAATCTCCCCTTTGCGAGAGGCATAGAAAATAACCGGCTCATACTTTTTTCACAGTTTGGTTTTCTCTTTTTCAGCGCCCGCGGGCTGAAATATTTATTTGATAGAGTAAAAACCAAAAAAATTGTATTTGGGATTCTTCTTGCCGTCACACTGGGAGGGTTGTTCTCATTGTCGTCTTACCTGCAAAAAAACAACTTCCTTATTACATCAGGCAATTTTTCTTCATTTTCCCAAATAGAAGATTTTTGGGAATGGACGGGAAAAAATGTTGATGCAAAAAGTGAAAGAATTCTTATTCAAAGGACTAAAGGAAATATTAAAGACAGCATTCTCAATGAAAGCCATATTCTTTCTCTTACATGGCATTATTCCGGTGTTAATCATATAGGCGCATGGAACAGCGGTTTCCCCTATGCTACGGAAAAGCTCGTCAGTACGGCACAGGGAACAATCTTTCAGATGAGAGAAAACAACATTGAAGAAGAGAAACTCATTGAGCATATGAGCGCTTTCAATACCGGATTCATTGCCGCCGTAAGCCCTGGACTGAAAGAGTTCCTTGATAAATCCTATAATTTTGAAGCTTCAGCGGATTTTGGGATAATTAAAGTTTTTAAGCTTTTAACATTCAAACCTTCGTGGATTGACTTTATTCGGGGAGACGGCGCAATTACAAAATTATCATTAAAAAATAACAGGGTAGTAGCAATGATAAATACGAAAAGTAAAAAAAATACTATCAGAATAAAAATCCAGAATCATCCTTACTGGAAAGCGTCTCTTGACGGACAAACGATACAAATTTCCGATGATGATTATAAATTAATGAAAATCCGTATTAACAAGACCGGACCGCACAAACTCATAATAGTTTATTCATCTAAAGCGTTGTTTCCGCTTTTTACAAGCATAACCGCACTTTTACTTACGATTCTTCTTTATCTGTTATCATTCAGGAAAAGCAAGCAGTCGGATTAGCAGGCTGAAAATCCTTATCCTCTCTGCATTTTTTCAAACAGGCTGTCTGCCGCTTCGTAGCCCATTTTTATGGCAATATGAGTATTGACATACTGAAACTTTCCCTGTCTTCCGGCAGTTTCGCAATTTTTCAGACTTTCAACAGCCGAAAGCAAAGAGTCGAGTCTTTTCTCATATCCGAGGGAATAAAGGGGATAAGCATATTCCGCTTTGAATACGTGTGATTCGATTATTTCATCTTTCTTAAGTATATCTTCCCTTTCAAGATCGCTTATAACGGAAGAAATAGCGTATTCATCATCCTGCCAATATTTATCCTTTTTAGAGCAGCTTATTTCCGCAACAAGTATAGTCGCGTTGTTCGGCATAATATCTATTCCAAACTGTCCAAGGTCGGTTATGCGGTTAAATGAATGCTCTCTGAAATACATAAAAGAAGAGAGAAGGACTTTAGGTCTGCTAACCAGCAACCCTACGAAAACCAATGACCGAAACTCTATATTTTCTCCTGCCTCGATTATATCACCATCAAGTTTTGGCGAAACCATAAGCATAGCTTCGTTTAAGGGAATAGTGTTGATGACGCCGTCAACATCATGAATTTCTTCGTTATTATTCTGATTAATAAATTTTATTCTTTTTATTCTGTTTTCATTTCGCTCCATTTCAACGACTTTTGCACTGAGTATTACCTTCCCGCCGTTTTCTTTGATTTTATCAGCCATTCTTTCCGCAATAAGGGAAAAACCATTTTTAGTAGTATAGAGTTCTCCCTCAACCTTTTCCACATAGTTATCAGTCTTATTGTTTGTCTTATTTTGAATTTTGGAAAACACGTTGCCCACAAGGTCCACAAAGTTCAATCTCGGAATTCTTTGTATCGCAAAGTTAGGAGAAAATTCATCAGGTGTCATTCCCCAAACTCTCTCAATATAATCCTTAAAAAATATTTTATACAAAACTGTGCCATAATTTTGAATAAGCACCTCTTCCGAGTTCTTGCCTTCCCCCCTAACCAAAGTGCTTCTTGCCATATTCCAGATAAGGCTTAAAAAAGCCCTGATAACCGTAGAAGGAGGTAATTTAAGAATTACATCAGGAATGGAAAGAGGATATTTAAAATAACTTCCCAGAAATTTAATGGTTATGGTCCTGTTAAACTTAATCAAGTCGTCTTTTGCGACTTCCCTTATGTCGCTCAAGATTTCCGTATCAGTCGTGTGAAAGGCGTGAGGTCCGTATTCGTAAATATTCCCGTTAATCAACACTCCCCCTGCAAGCCCCCCTACTCTCGGCAACTCATCATATACTGTAACTTCACATCCTTTTTTTGAAAGGCGCCACCCTGCCGCCAATCCCGTTGCGCCCGCGCCGAGAATTGAAACTTTATTTGCCAATTAAAATATCTCCTTCAGCATTAACAATGACTCCTCCCGAATTCCTTTATTTTATCTATGACCAGATTAATGTCATTTTCTTCCAATCCGGGATGAATGGGAATATTCAGGGCATTTTCACTCAATTTTTCGCAATTGGGAAGCTTGCTGTCGGAACCGTAAATCTTATTAAGGTGCAGCGGATGGAATCTCAGACTTGTGTAAATTCCATTATCATAAAGATATTTTGCAAGTTCATCTCTTTTGTCATTATTTAAGCAAATACAGTATGTAAAATATGAATGTTTTTCTTTTTCTCCCGCATTAACAGGAATATTGAACCATCCGAGCTCTTTGAATTCTTTTTGGTATATGTCCCAGATTTGCCTTCTGTATTCCTGATGTTTATCCAGTTTTGTTAGTTGAGCCAGGCCTATAGATGCGCTTATATCATCGGGAATAATTTTAGGGAAAAAGTCGGTGACATTGTATTCCCACCATCTGTTTTTATTGGCTGAACTTTCAAATCCAGATTTCCCTATTCCGCAATATCTCAACTGTTTCGCTTTTTGAATATATTCTTTATTTGGCGTTGTAAGTCCGCCTGCCTCGCCAATGCTAAGATTTTTTACTGCGTCAAAACTGTAAATCCCCACATCCCCCAAAGTTCCGCAATAGCGCCCATCAATATGTGAATCGACGGCATGAGCCGCATCCTCTATTATGGGAAGCCCGAACTTTTTAAAGCCATCTACATCAACCGGTTTTCCGGCATAATGAACAATCATTATGGCTCCGGTCTTATGGCTTAAATGAGGTTCAACCAACTCAGGCGTAATATTATGGGTATTTATATCCACATCACAAAATACCGGTTTGCAGTCATTGAGTACGGCGGAATGTCCGCAGGCAATCCATGTAAAAGACGGAATTATAATTTCAGACCCCGAAGGAAGATTTAAAAGCTTAATAGCAAGAAGAAGACTGTTTGAACCACTGTTGAGCATTACAAAATAGTCGCATTTCAGCCTTTTTGACATTTTTTCCTCAAAAAGGCCGCATTTCGGCCCAATCCCAAGCCACTGATTGTCAATACTAGTCCTGATTTCTTCAATTTCTTCAGAACCGACTTTTGAACCAAACAACGAAATCATTTTCCCCGCCATTAACGTTCCTCCACGCTTATTTTATTTGGAGTAAATTTGCTAAAATCTATTTCCATTAAATGATAACTTTCAAGTTTACCTTTTATGACAAAACCATTTTTTTTGTACCACCTTATTGCATTTTTATTGGAATTTAAAACCCTTAGAAATATTCTTTGTATATCTTTTTTCATTATAAAATTAATCATCAGGCCCATGCCTCTGCTCATAATCCCCTTCCCCCCTGACTCTTTATCGCCCAGTATTACGTTATATATCTCAGCCCCTTCCGGCAAAATTTTAAATCCCATTATTCCAACTCGTTTATCCATAAACTTCAAAATAAACATAAAATTATTTGGATCACTGTCATATTGTTCCATCCACGACTTTTGCATTTCAGGTGTAATAGTTTCTGTGAAAAAAAAAGCTTCCCGGTTATCGTTTTTCCACTTTAACAAAACATCCCCGTCAGAATGGTCTATTTCTTCCAGATACAAATCATCAGACTCTTTACCTGTTACTGTAACTTTTCTTTTCATCGGCACCTGTTAAAGCAAACCTCTCTTTAATATTCTCTCTGCAATTCCCTTACCTGAGGCAATGGCATCTGTCATTGCCGAATATTCCCATCTTCCATATCTTCCTCCGGCATATATATTCTTTTTTTCAAGAAAATCAGATAGTTTATTGACACTGCTATCCCTATTTTTATCAAAAATCACATATCCGTACCTAACGGGTATCGCGTCACAAACCAAGATATCGCTCTCACGGGAAATTGCGCCCATCAGTTTCAGACTTTTTACAGCTTTCTTTTTATATGCGGACACATTGATTTTCCCTTCTCTTTCACCCAGAGAAAATTCTATGTAGGCGGAATTCATTCTCGCTGGCGCCATAGAAGGCGCGACTGCAGAATAATATCCTGCCCTATAACAGGAATATTCTCCGCCCGGCAGATAAAACCACTGGGTCTTCATTTTTCTCTTGGCTCTATAACCTACATTTACTATTACCAATGAAGCGCATTTTAACTTTTCGCCTTCCCTGCGGATTTTTTCAGGAGCGTCTTCTATGATAGACGAAAGCTCTTTTAAAGGGATGGATGAAATAATTGAATCATAATGAATAATTTCCCCTGATTTAAGAGAAACAATCTTCTTCTTCATGTTTATCTTATATACCTCTTCTCCTTTGATTGTATTTCTTATTTCACTTTCAAAAGCATTTACAAGCGTCTGAATTCCGCCTTTTTGCGGATATGTAAATGTCGTGTTATATCCAAAGAGTTTTCCGCTTTTAAAAAGCGCTCCGTCAAGCACTTCTCCTAAATCCGGCACCGGAATATATTTTTTCATATTTTCAGCATGAATTTTATCGAGAGGATAACCATAGAGCTTCGAATTGAAAGGAATCATAAAATGTCTTGCAATACCTTTTCCGAAATTGAATTCAATCCATTCCCGGAAATTCATATCCTTATTTTTACCATTTTCCCTGCGCGCATAGGCTTTTACATATTCTTCAAGGCATTCAAATTTTATCTTATCGGGAAGATAAAAAAGATTTCCCTGAAAGGGATAAGGCATTTTTCTACCGGTGGTCAATATCTCCGATTTTCTCTCTACTTCACGCCTGTTATCTGAAAGCAATTTTCGAACAAGTTTTTTAATATACGCATTTTTTGTGTGAAGAAAGTGACCGCCTATATCAAAGGTAAAACCCTTCGATTCAAAACTGCGGCAAAGACCTCCTAAAGTTTTTTCCTTTTCAATTACAATATAATCGAAATTCGCCTTCCCCCGTATTTTCTCCAGATGGAAAGCGCTGCTTAACCCGGTAAGCCCGCCGCCCAGGATAACGATTTTCTTTTTTATATTCATATCTTCAGTTTATATATCCAAGGGCTTTCAGTTTATTCATCAGTTTTTCATCACCCATTGATTTCTTGTTTTTTTCGCCTTCTTCTTTCGTTTTTTTATCTTTTTTGATGTAATAAGTCGGAATGGTTTTCGGAGGGTTTTCTTCAAGTAGTTTTGTATCAATTACATTTTCGAGGACTCTACCGTCCATATCTTCAGCAGTGGGAAGCCCGAGAAGATACAAAATAGTAGGTGTTATATCATAGATAGACGGTTTTCCCCCTTTGAATTCCTTTGATATGTTTTTCCCGGACGCAATGAATATTGCATCAGGTCCTAAACCGTGAGCACCGTTTTGTTTTGAGTTAAGACCCGTAAAAAAGGGCTCGTGTCCGTGGTCTGATATTACTATAATGGAAGTATTGTCATTGATTCTTTTTAGTACCTCACCGATATAAGCGTCCACCTGAATATAATAATCGTCAATAATGCTTCCGAATTTTTCTCTTTCTTCATCAGTAACATAAGGAAATTTTTTTGCATCGGATTTTCTGTATTTCCAGTATTCATGCTCGAAATCGTCGGTACCTCTCAGATAGACCGTAAAGAAGTCAGTCCCGTTGTTTCTCGAAAGCATATCAAGTGAAAGATTAAAATAAATATTCTCCGACTGGCAGGAGTATTTCTGAAATGGCGTAACGAATTCTCTGTTTTTCAAATCTTCGGAAAGATAACTCTCTGTATCGTCGGCAATTTCTCTACAAATGGAGTCAGGATAAACAAGATGATTATATTTCCCGCAGGGGTCGTGGTGAAGTTCCTTCTCGGTAATGACGGAGCGGATAAATCTGTCTGAAATCATATATCCGTTTATATGCTCCGCGGGCCAGGAAGGGAACCAGTTAACTACCACCGATTTTCTCCCCACCCTTGATAGAATGTTCCAAATTGCAGGAGTCTTCCTTAAATAGGTATTCGAAGGAAAAACATTTACCAATCCCGTAAACTTCAGATAATCAAGTTTGCTGAAAAAACCCCTTTCCAGGATATCCTGAAGGGGAGTTTTTGCTCCAAAAAAATACATCATTATAAAGGACTTTATGCCGTGTTTTTCCGGTTTCTGTCCGGTTGCAATGGATGTCCACAAAATGGGAGAATAGGTAGGAACCGATGTTTTCATACCTGCGCGCACACCATCATCTATCAATTTCTGGAAATTAGGGAGCTTGCTTTCCTTTAACAAAGGGTCAATGATTCTCCAATCAGCGCCGTCAATTCCAATAAGAAAAACATTATTATCCTTTCCGTATGCCTGCTGTTGAACTTCCCCTTCCATTTGGGAAAACTCTATTTGAACACTCCTGTTGTATAAAACAGGGAATATTGAACTGCATATAAAAAGAACTATTATTCCTGCTGTAATCTGCCATCTGCCAAAAAGCCCGGTCATAATATTGTACGAAAGTTGATAAATCAGAGTAATGGCAAAAGATAAAAGAACTGACACCAATATCAACAGGGCAAGAACGCTCCACAAAAGAATAGCCATTTTATAATAAGTGTCTGCAAAGGGAAAAAGTGAATAATAGGAATAGTTCATAGATAATCTGTTAAAAAGAGGATAGAAAACCCCAATTGCAAAAACTATGATGAAGAAATATCTTTCAAGAAATCCCCTTGCGATAATCGAAGGTCTTAAAAAGGAAAAAATAAAATAAAGTAATGAGAAAAGAATGACACCGCCAAAAAAAGAAACAATGGAAAAAATAGCAACAAAATATAAAGCAATTACAAAACTATCTCCAAAAGAAATAACATCGCTATTTATTAAAATAGTCCCGAATTGTACGAAAATCCCGTTAATGAATCCAAGCAGTAAAAGCTTCGGAATAAAACTTTTGAGCTCATTTACAAAGCCGTTTCTATTTTTTTTAGTTTCTCTATCCATTCCATAACTCCGATTTTAACATTCTTTTTTTTAACCACTTTTCTGAATTTCTTCCAACTGTATCTCTTACCCATAATCCTTTACAATCTTTGCAAACAGCGACCTTGCCGAAATCGCCTTCAATATGGTATTTCCTGATTTCCTGAAGGCGTTTTCCTTTCCAGATGTCCGCAATATTCTTTTCCCTCACATTCCCGATAATGCCCCGATGGTAATAATCGATGCAGCAAACGGAAACACTGCCATCCCAGTTAATCGTCATAGAAAGCCACAAACTTATACAGGGATAACGGTTATCTTCACGGCTGGAAGCTTTCCCGTTTTCCGATTTTCTGCCCGGCCAGGCAAACTCTCTGCTCACTACCACTTCATCGGCATAGGGTTTCCATTTTTTTTGAAAATCTTCTATTTCATTCATATTTTCTTCAACAGGTATTATTTTCACTCGTATGGCGGGATTGATTCTTTTCATTTTATCCCTGAAGTCTATCATTGACATTATTTTTGTTTCCACTTCTCTGAGACCTCCTCTGCCCTTTATCAGTTTGTATGTTTCTTCATCACTTGCGTCGAGGTTTATTATAACGCTGTCAATTCCCGACATTACAAGCTTTTTCATTTTATCTTCATTAAGAAGATGGGCATTCGTGCTCAAATGTGTCTTATATGCCGCTTTTTTTAAAACAGCATATTCAATCATATCAGGCAGATTTTCATTAAGGAGGGGTTCACCGTCTTTGTGGAAAAAAATTGCCGTTCTTTTACCGTGCTGAACGCTTTCATCGATTATTTTTTTAAAAAGCGCCATATCCATAAATCCCCTCTCCACATCCTCATTGTCATTCTGCGGGCACATTCTGCATTTAAGGTTACAGCGGTTTGTAGGCTCAATGAAGATATTTGAAGGAAATTCCAGTGATATTCTGTTTTTTTCAATGATATTCCTGATTGCCCTGTTTCTTGCGGCAAACATAGTAGCTTTTCGGGCAATGCGCCCTTTTAACAAAGAAAACATCTTATCCCTTTATTTCTATTTTCTTTTCATAAACATCGGTTCTCACTTCTTTTCCTTCCAGGATATCCTCATACAAATCACTAATCGCCTCAGCAACCTTATCCCAGCTATATACTTCCTGAACTCTTTTCAGAGATTTTTTTCTATATTCCTTAACAAGGTTTTCATCGTTAACAAGTTTTTTCAGCTCCTCAGTTAAAGAAACAACGTCATTCCGTTTAAAATTCAGTCCTCCGTCACCAACTGTTTCGAGGTTTTCATCGATTGCATTTACCAAAACACAATTTCCCGTTCCCATAGCAGTGAGAAGCGCAGGTGATGTACCGTCAATCAGAGACGGTTGCACATAAAGATAGGCGCCCGAATATATCGCCCTGCATTCCTCATCATAAACAAAACCAAGAAAACTTATATTTGCGCCTTTTGCCCTTTCTTCGAGGGATTTTATGTAGTCCGTAGTAAACCAATCCCCTCCGATAATTGCGAGTTTCTTATCAGTGTCAAGATTGCGGAATGCTTCTATAAGGTTGTGCACACCCTTTTCCGGAATAAGCCTTCCCACAAAAAGGATATAATTATCTTCCTTGAGACCGTATTTGGTGAGGATATCTTTATTGGTTTTTCTTTCCACTTGAGCGCCATAGGGGATGTAAACAGTTTCCTTCCCGAATTTTTCCCTGTAATATTTCTGCACCGATTTTGAATCCACGATTATCGCGTCCGAGAGTTTTGTGGAAAGTTTTGCTGAATTGAACAGGAACCATTTTGCAAATTTTCCCCATTTGTCTCTTTCCCAGTCAAAGGAATCTGCAGAAACAACAACTCTATTCCCAAAGAGTTTTAAAATTAGAAGAAATACCGCGTTTCCAACGCCATATAGATGCACTATTTCCTTTCTTCTAAAAAGCATATGAAGAATGGAAAGAAAGGTATGACTTAGCGTTTCAAGGCTTTTATGACCTAAAGACGAAAGCTTTATCAGCTTCACGCCTTCATAATAGTCATCTTTCAATTTAACATTTCTTTTCCTGCAATATACAGTTACTTTCAGACCTTTTTTTGCATGCCTTACAGCAACATTGTCCACACAGGTTTCAAAACCACCGTGTCTCGCGGGTATTCCGTTGATTCCTGTAACATATACTCTAATACTGTTTTTCATATTTATTCCGTGGAAATATTGTATCCCGAAGCTGTAGAAAAGTTAACAATTAAAAAAAGATATTCGGCTTACAGTCAACTGCCTATGAGGCTTATTGCATTAAAGCATCAATTCAATATGAGTCGATTATTATATTAAGATTTTTCAAAAATAACAGAAGGTTAGATAGCATTTAATTCTGATTAACCTTTATCAGTCCGATTTATCTCATTATTCCCCGCTGTAACCATTTTTCAAACAAATATAGCGACGGCTAAAACAATAGCGCCGGAAAAAAAACCCGCTAAGATGAGTTGCTTTTTTGAGAAACTCACTATTAGTTCAGATTTTACAGGGCTTGTGTAAATCCCCTCCGCTTTGTTTTGCCGGACAATTTCCGTCTTTTTGTCGTGCAGGTCGTAAAGAGGATAATACCTGTCTGCTATGAGCTTTTCAAAATATGCTTTTTCCTTTTTGTTTTTAGATAACGCGATCTCGCTCTCGGTGAGGTGCCTGTATCTCTCGCTCAAAAAATAGGCAATATTTCTTTTCTCTTCTTCGAGATGCTCTATCTTTTTATCCTTTATTGCCCTGTCTATCTGAGAATCTTTCAACAACTCCTTCTTCCTGATAATTTTTTCTGAAACTTCCTCCAACTCCGATTTAGTCAGAGAAGAGTAAAAACTCAAATCCTCATCTTTAATTACATATCCATAGCTATGAACATTATAAAGGAAAAAACAGATTAAAATCACGGCGAAAAAGCAATAGAACAAAGACTCTTTTACTTCTTTTCTGGTAAATCTCATCCCCTGTTTCACGGGAAAAACAATCACGCACACAACAGCGAGGGAAAGAAGCACACTTTTAATGTTTATTATTAAATCCTCGTATGTCCCCACTCTCCCCGGCACTATCCACTGGATTGTTTCGTCTATAATGCTTACATAGAAAGTATAAAAAGTCGCTTTGACGATTGCAGACAAAGCGCTGTTTTTCTTTAAAAACAACCTGAAAGCGAATAATGTCAGAACTCCATACTCGGCAAGATGAAATTTTTCCGCCGGAAAACGATAAAGGCTTAAAAATACTTCAACATAAAAATATGAAATTATCAGAAGAATTCCAAATCTTAAAAAAGAATAATCTTTTTTTCGGAATATAATAAAAATTAGTGCAAGGGCAGTTGACAAAAAAAGAAAGTAAAGAATATTGACAGCAATTCTCTTCTCATCGCTTTCAAGGGATAGCCATATTTTTGGGACATAGGGAATTGTAAGAAAAATCAGGATAGTACTGAAAAAAACCAAGATGTAGTCTGCATAGGCGCTGATATTATTTTGTTTTTTCACCTTTTCTCATCATTTTTTTGAAAAAAAGCCCCTTAAACGTGAAAAAAAACCTATGGTAGTTTTAGCAAAGATATGTGTTATTTTACCATAAATTTGTAAAATTTTTTTATTTTCCTCTTTCTCTGCTTTACACGTGACTGTGTATAAAGCATTCTGAATAATACCTGTCAGTCTGTTTAAAATTTTCCAACTGCCTTGTGTCAGACAATCTACCGAATCTATCCTCTTTACGCTTTTCACTCTTCCCACAACAGCATCTTCATCAACAGGTTTAAACTCCATGCTGTTGTCACCGCATTGAATGATTTTTCCCTTTCGGTCATCTCTGCGCTTAATATATTTCACAAACCTGTGGGCAAAAAAAGTGTCGCCAATCCTGAAAAGGAGGATATCTCCTTTGCGGATATCTTCAAACTTGATTTTTTCTACGGTTATCTCGTCGCCTTCAGATAAGATGGGATTCATGCTCGTCCCGGAAATATTCATAATGATATAGCCATTACTATGAAGTCCTGAATGGATTCGCCACGAAATGTCTGTATCATTTTTGTATGGCATTTTCTTTTGAAATAAAAAAGGAGCTATCTCATCTTTCTCGAAGTACTGAATAAAGTTTTTCCTTCAACTCCTTTAACGGGCTTACCTTTGATTCTCCAGAATATTTCTCCATCGTTGCCATCGATTAATTCCCTGATGCTTTGGGCTTTCACTTTTTCGCATTTTTTCTTATTCTTCTTTATCCAGCCCTTTAGAGGTATTTTAAACCCGTATTTATTGGTGAATAGCTCATCTTCGGAAAACTGAATTCTGAATTTATAACTCTGAGGCGACTGCCATGAAAAAAACAACCTGTCTTTATCCTGTTTTGAAATTTTATCACCGTTTAAAGGACTTTGCGGAATGATTCTTTCGGTATTTATTTTGAGGCGAAGCGCGGGATCGCCGAAAAGAAGAAAGAATTTGATAATCTCATCTGAAATGCCATAGCTGTACGCTGATACTCTTGCTTTCGTTGTAATATATCCAAGCTCGTTTTCACCTTCATCAAAAATTAATTTAAAAAGTTCTACTGAAAGATTTTTCTCTTCATTTGCAAACGCCAAGCCCGTTGACACAAAGGCGCCTATTGCCCCGCCATTGTCTGTCATAAGAAATTTTTCACCCAATGAAAACTTCTCTCCCAATCTAACGAAATATCCGTTATTGCAGTTTAAAGTCGTCAAAAATGTATATTTTTTATTTTGTTTGATTTTATCCAAATCCGAAGTCTGCAACGCTAATTCACCTGCCCAGTTATTGACGTTTCCATGCCCCGAATAAACTGTCATCAATGTGCCCGCGCTAATACTGTCCAAAATATCTTTTGTAACAGAAGAGCATCCGCTATTCGTGCAATCGTTATAGTCAGACAGATATATCCTTTTAAGACTAAAATCGGAATAAAGGTAAGTATCCGCCAAATAGTCAAGGCCGTTTTGAAAAATATCATCGTTATTATCGGCAACAAAAACTGCTTTCTTCTGCCACACCTTGCCGGATGAGCCATTCTCATATTTTTTAATCTTCTTAATTACCGCCTTTAAATCCGACACGCTGTTGGCAGGTATTCTGCCAATTAGCATATCCGGAAATATGTCATCACCGTTCACTTCCACAAACCAACTGTCGCTTGGATACTCCGCCGAAAACCTTGAATCAAGATATTTTACGGGAATATATGATTTTCTCCCGTAATTGAGATAATTTTTATAATCCAAAACTGTATCTCCTACCAGGAGTACATATGCAGGAACAGGATCCCAGTTTTCATAGACGTATCGTAAAAAATCCTTTATTGCCCGCGCGTCGGGAATTCCCGAACTAAACTCATTGTAGATGTCTGAAATTTTAAACGCTTTTGCCTTTAACCCCTTCTTCTCCCTGAATTTCAAAAGCGGTTTTACTGCATCAAAAAATTTATCATGAACTATGGCAATATAATCAACTCCCGTTGATGTACCCTTAATTTTTTGAGGCGAGATTTCGGATATTTTGAGAGGTTTTTTAAACTTATCCGATGAAAGCAGATAAATTGTCCCAGCAGAATCCGAATTATCCGAATAATAGGCTTTATACTTGCTGAGTTTTTCTTCATCTTCATAAGCATTTTTCAATACGCCTGTGATTATCTCAGGGGATTCTGCGTTGCTTATATCAAATGCCCAAATATCGCTTCCGGAAAAGTCGCTTATTCCGAATGTTTCACCGGTATTACCTTCCAACGAAAAAATTATTTCATCTTTTTCGGCTTTGAGCTTTTGCCTGAAATTTACATCAATGGAATTAAAAAGAAAGATGTCAATGTAAACTGATGAACCCGTATCTCCGGGGTTTTCTACGGACAAATAATTTTCCCCGTCGATAAGTGATGTGTCCGAAACCGATGTTTCATAGAGAACTTCTTCCTGCCCTTTGAAATATTTTTCCCCTATAAGCTCTCCGTTTAAAGATATTTTTGCGTGATGATTTTCTGTGTCCGAAGAATTATAAGTAAATCCCCTGATTGAAACTGTTACTGTAATATTACTATCTGCGTATAATGGATTGTTCACCTCGAAGGGAAAATTCTTTTTTCCCCCGGGGTTTAGTTTGCTCCAATACCAGTGGTCTGCTCCTTCTTCAAAAGTATATTTCACATATTCGATGTTTTCCTCGAAATGAATTTTATTCCTGAAATCCTCAGTTACATTCACGGTAGTCGTTGGAGTCCCGTCTCTTTTTGCCATCCTCAACCCCGAAGTGCTTCCGTATGAAAGAATATATATATTGTAACGACTGTATTCACTGTCAACATCATTGGCATAAAAAACAAGGAAATCTCCTTTGTCGAATTTTCCATCATCTTCTCCCTCAATAAAAAGCGGTACTTCAACATCTTTATGAAAAATTCGCAGATTACGGGGATCAATGCTTTCAGGAGCATAATGCAGTTTTTTAAACTCATCATAGCCAATCACATAAAACCCGGCAGATTTTGTTTTGACTTTTAAATTAAATTCCTGAAGTTTTGCCTGCTTAAATGATTTTGACAAATTATTATTTTTAAATCCCTGAGAAGGCGAATAACTGTTTATGACCGAAGCGCTTATTAACCTGTCAAAAGTATTGTTTCTCCCTCGCGACATTCCCGGGAAACCACCTTTTACAATTCTTCTCGCGCTTCCCGCGATATTATCAAAATGTATTTTGAATTTCAGTTTTTTACATATCTTCAATTTTTGCTCAGACAGCAGATACCTGGCAGGATAGATTGTAACTCTCGCGACTTTCTGATTTCTCAGAAAACCAATATTATCGATTTCAATTATATTTTGAGGATATAAAGTATTCTCATTAAATATTCCTTCGCACAGACCGGATGCCTTATTCGCTTCAATGAAAGATTCATCTGGATAATATTTTTTTTTCGCCAAAGGAATATTAATATCACCGATGTCTTCCGTTTCTTTATAAAGAATTTCAATGCGAGGACTTACATCTTCGGGAATTGCAATCATAAAAGACTTTTGAACAATTTTAGGTTTGCCGCATTCAAGCAACGGGAATGTATCAGGTATCTCAATTTCTGAATAACCGACTTCTTTTTGGTCTGTAGCATTGACAATGGAATAAGAGGGCAATTGATATTCGCCAACCAGACCCGAGTCATTCCCGCTTATAAGTCTAAGGGATTCAACGGATTCGCAGAAACGCGAATCAGCATAGACAAAAAAGAAGAGGCAAAATATGACAAGGTAAAATCTTTTTATCATCGCATTAGGTTCTTTAAAGGTTGCCGCCATTAAAAGCTCTTTTAAATCAATAATATATCAGGAAATAATGTCAATCAGGAGGTCTGCAGTATCATCAAGGTTTCCCGGTTTCAGGGTAAAACATTTCACACCCCTTAACAAAGCGGTAATTTCAAAAATCACTCTTGAATAATCTCCTTCAAACTCTTCAAAAAGCTCGCTTCCTTTAGTGAAATTTCTCATATTTTTCATAATTTCAATGGAAAGGGGTTGTATGGAAACCTCTCTTGCAGAAGGTTTCTTCGAAAAATCGGGGTTACCCTCTTCAATCTTCTCAACATAAATTATGTGCTCTTTTTCTTTATGTCGCACTTTATCAAAGGCGTTTATGACATTCCTGGTTTTAGGTACGGAAAACCTTGCGGAGGCATAACCGTCAACCACTCCTTCAGAGATAACCGTAACTTCATCAATATGGCAGAATTTATCCTTGATGGTTTCGGCATTACGCAAAAAAGCGACCTCAACGACATCCTCCTTTTCATTTGTGCCTGAGGATTTAAGGAGGAAAAAATATTTCAATCCGAATTTCATATCGCTTTTTACGTGACTGATACTATCAGCATCGATTACCCACTTTGCTTTACTGCGTAAATCATTTCTTATCCGTTTATCTTTTTCAGCATATTTCCCCTTCCAAAACAACTCCAATGCCTCATCTTCTATGCCTACTGCCTGCAGGAAGGGCAATAGATTGCCATTCTTTCTGCAAAGGGGGGCATACTCATCGGAAAGGAGATTAAATCCCTTTTCGGAAAGTTTCAGAGCAAGACTTGTCTTGCCGTGTGAGGGAGGCCCGGAAATAACTATTGCATCCCCGTTTCGTTCAACTGCGCTTGCGTGTATGAGGAAGTACTCCCTGATGTTTTCTATCACATTTCTCATTACGAATGAGACCGCGTAAATATGTACATTCTCCGAGGGAGGAAGATTATATTTTTTACCTTTGAAAATCACATAAGGATTTTCTTCCGCTTTCACTGTAAAAAAACCGAATGTGGAAAACTTCCCGGAAATATCATTTTTTTTAAATCTTCCATATGAGTTTTCAAAAGCATCGAGCAATGACTTTGAATCCGATTCCATAAGAAAAGAAAAATCGAGAATCTTGTAAAAAGCTCTGCGTATATTGCGCGAATATCCCTTTCCTTCTCCTTTGTAATTCATAATAATCAACCTTTCTCCGAAACTATCCCCCAAAGAGATTTGCCGAGGAATTCCTTTCTTATCCCACAGAAATCATCTGCATCCTCAATAGTTCCCTTCTGCAGGTAGGCAATTGCCGCACAACCGCCTTCGCAGAAATTCTTCCAAAGGCAGAGAGAGCATTTCTTTATCTTCTCCTTTCTCTCTGCGCAGGATTTCCTCAGAGTGGAGACTGCAGTTGAATTGATTATCACATCAAGCGGCATTTCGTAAACATTTCCCACGCAAAATATTTCATCCATCATTACAGGGCAAGGAAACACATCGCCCCGCGCATAGACAGTGAATGTTTTTCCCACAGGACATGAAAGCCCGTTTTCATCGCCTTGCATATTCAATGCGGACCTTCCGAATCCGGTTTCAATATCAATCTTTCCTTTTTTAATCTCCCTCAAACGGTCAATCTCTCTGTAAAGAGAATAATAATCATCAATATCAATCCCCGAAGATATCTCATCGCGGTTTTTATCTGCGCATCCCTCCCGCCTCAATGGAAGGCATCTGAAATTTTTTATTCCCATTCCTTCTGCAAGTTCAATAATTGCCGGAACATTGCGGATATTCTGTCTCATCGCAGTAGCGGAAATAACTATTTTATCTCCGGCACCATTTTTTTTGAGATATTCAATTCCTCTTCCAATCTTTTTAAAAGCTCCCTTCCCTCTTATCCGGTCATTTATCTGCGCAGTTGACCCGTCAAGACTAATCTGGATTCGCGCACCCGATTCATTAAGCAGTTTTGCAAAATTACTGTCTATATTAGTTCCGTTTGTTAAGACGGATACGTGCTTAAATCTTTTTGTCATTTTCAGAATTTCTTGAAAATGAGGATGCAGGAGAGGGTCACCTCCCGTAAGAGTAAGCGATTCACCTCCAAGTTTCTTAAAACATTCAATCAATTCCTTTATTTTCTCAAATGAAAGTTCTTTTAGGGAAGAAGGACTGCTTTCATTGTAGCAGTGAAGACAGGATAGGTTGCACTTGTCTGTTATATGGATTGAAAGGGATTCGGGAGAACATTTACCGGTCATCGTTTCAATATTGTTATTATCAAGAAAACCGCTTTCTTCAAGCTTTCTTATCAGATTTAAAACATCTTCCCGAACGGTTTTGCTATTAACTCCATATTTACCGGCAATTATTTTACTTATATCATCAATACTTCTGCTTCCGTCCATTAAGCGGATAATTTCAAGTCCCGAGTCATTGACAACGACAAACGCACGACGATTTCTGTGGGTAAGAAGGTTTTTTCCTTCTCTTCTTTCCAGAAAAAAGCTCTGACTCACTGTGGGGTTATAAGTTTTTCTATCTTCCATTTTTCGCATATTTAAAAAATAAATAACTTTTTTTCAAAAAAAAACCCTGCCTTAAAAGTTCATTTTTAAGGCAAGGTTTCAAGTATCTTTTTTAATCGCTTTGTCTTATGGAGGAAAAGGACTGCAGGTTTTCGCAGTGCCTAACTCCTTCAAAATGTCATCACCTGAATAAGTTATTATCTCAGGAGAAGCATATTTTGGTTTTAAATCCTTTCCCGATTTTACCACCTCGTCTTTCTTTTTTTCCATCTCTTTCATATTGTTATTCATAATAATAACTCCTTATCATTATTTATAATTTTTATAATCTATTTTCTGTGTTTCTTCTGCCGTTTATTTTTAGCTTTTATTTTTGCACTGGGATTTGGCTCATTCACATTTTCATCACCTCCAATTTCAATATCGACAAGCTTGTAGAAATATCTTTTCCCTGCTTTTGCGCTCCTATC